>JAIPBW010000034.1 GCA_021738505.1 Bacteroidales bacterium
ATCTAATATTTGTCGGATTACTGGTTTATTGTTATTTTTGTTTCGCCTGAAGAGTCCCATATTTATAAAGTTTTTTGGTCGAAACAAAAATATGAGATTCTGAGGGCTTTTTAATATTACTACTTTCGGATGCTAGTGACTACAGACAACTAATTAGGCGTAATTCTTGTATAGTAATTGAACAAAACAAATAAAACAACATACCTATGAAAAGAATATTAGGAATATTCGTTATGCTTTTCTTATTTGCCTCTTTATCAGTAGCACAAAGCAGCAGTAAAGAAAGCAAAGCCGCTCAAATAGACTTTGAGGAAAAAGTATATGACTTTGGCACTATTGAGCAATACAGCGACGCCACATGTGAGTTTACTTTTAAAAATACCGGAAAGAGTCCTCTGGTGATTACTAAAGTGATTACTTCATGTGGATGTACGGTACCGGATTATCCGAAAAGCCCTATTATGCCGAATCAGGAAGGACAAATTCAGGTAACATACGATTCCGGCAAAGTTGGCAGTATTAATAACCAAATTGTTGTCCGCACAAATTCGGAAGAGGGCACTGTAATTCTAAAAATCAAAGGAAAAGTTGTAAAAAAATCTTAACCCCTTGATAATCGGAATTTATTTCATTCCTTTAATCAGGGAAGGTTAAAAGTTATATCAACATTATTTAAATGATTTTAAAAGCATACAATTTTTTAAAATCACCTCAAATTTTCATACTTTTGTTCCGGTGTCAGGAGTCTGTCACCGGATTTTTTTTAACCTAAACAACACCATTATGCCTGATATATCAAAAAAAGGGCAAACCATGCCCGAGTCGCCAATTCGCAAGCTGGTCCCCTACGCAGAAAAAGCGAAAAAGAAAGGACGTAAGGTTTATCATCTGAATATTGGTCAACCGGACATTGAAACGCCCGAAGTAGCTTTGAATGCTATTCGCAATTATGACGAAAATGTGGTAGCTTATAGTCATTCTGCAGGAAATTTATCGTACCGCGAAAAACTAACGGAATATTACAAACAAAACAACATTACAGTAACTCCGGATGACATCATTGTGAGTGCCGGCGCATCAGAAGCTATTCTGTTTGCCATGAACTCCTGCCTGGACGAAGGTGACGAAGTTATTATCCCGGAACCTTTTTACGCCAATTACAACGGATTTGCTATCAATGCCGGAGTGACTGTCAAACCTATTCCTTCTTCCATTAAAGATGGGTTTGCCCTGCCTCCAATTGCTGATTTTGAGAAAGCAATTACAGACAAGACCAAAGCCATCATGATCTGTAACCCCAATAATCCCACAGGATATTTATACAGCAAAGAAGAGCTGGAGACATTACGAAAGATTGTGTTAAAGTATGATTTGTTTCTTTTTGCTGATGAAGTATACCGTGAATTCACCTACGATAATCACAAGCACTTCTCCGTGATGGAATTAGATGGCTTGGACGAACATGTTGTTATGATTGATTCGGTTTCTAAACGCTACAGTGCTTGTGGATTCCGCATCGGTTGTATGGTTTCCCGTAACGAAAAAGTCATGGCTACGGCATTAAAATTTGCACAAGCCCGCTTAAGCCCGCCTTCATTCGGACAAGTAGCTGCAGAAGCGGCATTGGATACTCCAAAAGAATATTTTGATCAGGTTCTTCAGGAATATTACAACCGCCGCCAAATTGTAGTAGAATCTATTAATAAGATGGAAGGCGCATTTTGTCCCCAGCCAAAAGGAGCTTTTTATGTGGTCGCCAGTCTTCCCATAGACAATGCTGACCGGTTTTGCCAGTGGTTACTTGAAGATTATGAATATGAAAACCAAACCGTTATGCTTGCCCCGGCAACAGGCTTTTATTCCACAGAAGGCTCCGGACGTCAGGAAGTACGCATTAGTTATGTACTGAATGTGGATGACCTGAAAAAAGCAATGGACGTACTTGAAAATGCCTTAAAAAATTATCCCGGAAGGGAAATTTAATAATATCATTACCATAGAGGAAAAACTCCGGAGTTCCATACTTCGGAGTTTTTTTATCGCTGTTGAAAAGAATAATCCCTATTTTTGTATTTCATGAACGTTTCAATAAAACCTCATATATACATTCCCTTATTATCTTTAAGGTCTACGAAAAGGACATTGCTGTTTGGTCTGCTTTTTCTGATCTCGCAATCCATGCCGGGACAGGATACATTGAAAGAAAACTATATTAAAAACACTATTTATGATCATGGAGAATTATGGAAAAAAACGGTATCCCCAAAAGAATACAATTACAGGGTTTTATTGCCTCTGGCTGTAGCCACGGGAACTTCCATTTATTTCGATGAAACCATAAGCCGTGAAGTTATTTCATTTCGCCAAAGGCATGAGCTCAATAAGATAAGCAATACGATTACTCACTTTGGTGATCCTTACTTGTTAGGCAGTGCCACACTTTTAGCTTATGGCTCGGGGTGGATATTCCGGGATTCTAAATTGCAACAAACGTCTTTAATGGCGGCTCAGGCGTATATTCATAATGGTATTTTTACCTACCTGGGCAAATTGGCTTTTGCACGTCAGCGCCCTTTTGTAAACAGTAAGGACAATTGGCATTTCTTCCCTTATTCCTTGCAAGACCATGAAACATCGGCCACAGCTTATCAATCCTTTCCTTCCGGACATACTTCCGGGATATTTGCCATTGCAACCGTAGTAGCAAAGCAATACAACGAAAACTTCTGGATCCCAACTATAGCTTATTCTATGGCCACACTTACCGGTGTGTCACGCATTTCGGAAAGTAAGCACTGGCTGAGCGATGTTATTGTGGGAGCTGCTCTCGGATATGGTATGGGCCATTTTGTGGTGGAATCCAACAAAAACACACAGTTTACTTTATTCCCTACTTACTGGGAAAATAGCGTGTCACTTACCCTCCAATTAGAAATTTAATAACTCATCGTAGAGTTTTTGTGTGGGCAAGCCCATAACATTATAAAAAGAGCCCGTAATCTTTTCAATGCCAATATAGCCTATCCATTCCTGGATACCATATGCCCCCGCTTTATCAAAAGGGTCAAAATTGTCAATATAATAATCGATTTCCTGCTTTTTTAAGACCCGAAAAAACACTTCGGAACATGCATAAAATGATTGTCTTTTGTCACGGGAGCTAATACTAACTCCGGTATAGACTTCATGTTTGTTTCCTGACAATCTTTTCAAAATGCGCACCGCATCATCTTTATCCTTAGGCTTGCTCAGCACGGAATTTTCCAGCCAAACGATAGTATCGGCTGTTATCACCAGGTGGTTATCTGCAAGTGAATTAAAAGAAAATGCATGGGCCTTTAATTCCGAAAGATAAACCGGTATTTCTTCTCTTTTAAGATGATCCGGATAGGTCTCTTCTATATCTACAGGGCGGACTTCAAAATCCAGCTCCAGCTCTTTCAACAGACGCTGTCTCCGTGGAGACTGAGAAGCTAGAATAATCTGCTTGCCCGAAAGCTTTTCTGCTAATAATGATTTCATAACTATTCTATTCACGTAATTATACCGGCATTGCAAATTACCAACTGATATATAATATTTGCATGGACAAAATTCCTGCTATCATGTACACTTTCAAATAAAGACTCATAATACCGAAATCTCTCTCATTTTCTGCTTTAAAAAGAGCCCAGATAAGATACAATACGATTATCTCCAAAACAAGAATATACCATGAAACCAGGATCAGCTCCATCTCATATAAAAATATCTGTGCAATGACCAAGGTTGCCAGATTTATGCCCAAACCAATAGCAGTTAATAATTTAAACCCTTTTTCACTCATAGTAACAGCAAGGTTTTTTACTCCTGCTCTCAAATCACCCGGCACATCCTGCCGGTCTTTAACAAGCTCTCTGACAAAGGTGGCTATAAAAGCAAAAAATGCATACCCCAAAACCAAATAGGTCATGAGGCCTTGTTCTTTAGGAGGTAAAAATTCAGTATTTTGGATCATGGCAAAAAATTCAAACATCCATATCAAAACAATAACAAAAGCCGTTGATAAGCTGACAATGAAGTTCCCCCAAAATTTTATATATTTAAACTGTTCGGAGTAGAACCATAAGGCCAGGGCAAAGATAATATGCACCATGGCGATCTGATAATTCCCCACGTTTATGGCGGCCCAAAACGCAGCTAGAATTCCAAGAGCTGTTAAAACCCCGTAGTAAATCACGGCAGCGCGGCGGGAAATTTTTGTCCCTATTATTTGTCGTTTGGGCTTATTTATCTCATCTATTACAACATCAAAATAATCATTAATTACATAGCCTCCGGCGGCTAGCAAAACCAGAGAAGCAATAAGAAGACTTATTGTCTCCACTTCCATAAATAAAGGCATATGGAAATACTCATACACCCCTCCTATCAATGCTTTCCATGTAAGCAAAGATGTCAGAATTACAATCAACAAATTTAAAGGTCTGATGAGTTGAAGAAAGGGCTTAATACTTTTTACAACTTTCAATTTTTCAACTATCTTATTCATTCATCCACAAATTTTGAGCTTTCAACACTTGTTCAATAATATCGCGAACGGCTCCAAAGCCACCTTTGTTATCAGAAATGTAATGACAAATACTTTTCACCTCTTCCACTGCATCGTCCGGACAGCAAGGCAACACAACCTCCCTCATAGCCTGAATATCAGGAATATCATCTCCCATATACAATGCATTTTCAGGCTTTACATTATTTTTATTCATAAACTCAAGCAAACATTCTTTCTTGTTGCTAACATGTGTGTAGGTATGGGTTACTCCCAAATTCTCCATCCGTGTTTTCACCGATTTATTCCTTCCGCCGCTAATAATCACAACATTAAACCCTTTTTCAACGGCTTTATGAATAGCATATCCATCTTTTGTATTGGCCGTTCGAAGCAGTTCACCATCTTCCATAATATAAACAACGCCATTGGTTAAAACTCCGTCATAATCAAAGACAAGCGTATTAATTCCTTTTAATAGTTCCTTATAGTTCTTCATCTTTTCCTCTATTATAAATCGATTTACTTAAAATTTCATACAACTTTTGCTTTGCTTTATCATATTCCAACGCTTTTAAATGTTTTTGCAAAGTAGTTTTATCATTTCTCAATGCCGGTCCTGTTTGTGCCTGCAATGGCGTTAACTCGAATATTTTATCGATTGTCTCCCTGATCAAAGGTAGAAAATCTGCAAAATCAATATTTTGTTGATCAGCAAGATCTTTGACCTGGACAAACATGTGGTTCACAAAATTTGAAGCAAAAACCGCACTGACATGGACTTTTAATCTTTCATCACTACTTATAAACCGATAATTTGGTGATAACATGACAGCAATATTGATTAGTTTTTCCTTAATCGACGGCTCTGAATATTCCAGAAATAACGGTACCTCAGACCATTTAACATGTCTATGCATGGAAAATGTTTGCAACGGGTATAAAACCCCGTAATACTGAAACCGATCAAGAACCGCCATGGGTGTACTCCCTGAAGTATGGACAACAATTTGTCCATGATCTTTAATTTTTTCCGCTACTAAAGAAATATTGTCATCATTAACTGCTATTATTGTCAGATCATTTTTTGCCGAAAATAGACTGGTATCATTAGTCAAAAAGGAGCGCATATCTTCAGGAAAATAAGAAAAATCTTCCCTGCGCGTATATATCCGCAAAGAAACCTGATCTTTTTCACTCACTTTCCGGCCAATATGCAAGCCTACATTTCCGGCACCGATTATGTTAACCGAACGAATCATATATTATTTTTGTGCTGTAAAATTAATCATTTAAACGAACCTGATCATGCTAGATTTTTTGATATCCCTGGATAAAAGTATCTTTCTTGCTTTAAATCAACTGCATTCGCCTTTTTTCGATCAATTGATGTGGTGGATTAGCGATAAATATATCTGGATTCCAGTATACGCTTTTTTATTATATTTAGTTTTCCGGTATAAAGGAAAGCAAGGGTTTATTTTACTGTTTTTTATCGCTTTGGTAGTCACACTTACCGATCAAACTTCTGTAAAGCTTTTTAAAGACGTTTTTGAGCGGTTACGGCCTTGTCATGATCCTTCACTGGAAGGCATGGTACACATTGTCAACAATAAGTGCGGAGGCCAGTTCGGATTTGTATCTTCTCATGCTGCGAATACCTTTGGAATAGCTGTCTTTCTTACCAAATTATTAAACCCTCACATCCGCTGGATTGGATGGCCTTTAATCATTTGGGCTGCTGTTGTCAGTTATTCCCGTATTTATTTAGGAGTACACTTTCCGGGCGATATTATAGGCGGTGCATTACTCGGTATCTTTTGGGGGTTAATGACTTATTATCTTTATCGCTTTACAAAGCATCGTTTTTTTTATAACTTTGCATAAACCACATAAAATTTATGCACTATGAAAAAACTATATTTTATTCTTTCACTGATTTTTATTAGTGGAATGCTATCAGCGCAAAACTATAACAACCCGGAAAGCGCTGTCTATGATCACGTAAACGACCAATATCTGATTTCAAATGCCGGCAATGGAACAATCGTAGCCGCGGATGTCAATTCCTATTCGCTGAGTAGTTTTATCAGCTCAGGATTAACGAGTCCAAAGGGAATGTGTATAGCAAATGATATGCTCTACGTTACAGACGAAACTCAGGTTCATGCCATTAGCCTCAGCAGTGGGAGCATATCTCAATCAATACCTATTACTGGTGCTCAGGGGTTAAATGATATTACAACCAATGGAGACACTTTATTTATCTCTGATATGCAAGGGAATAAAATCTTTTATCTAACTATCGGAACCTACTCTTCCGACATTCTCTCAGAGGCCAATGCTTTGGACTCTCCCAATGGAATATTATTTGATCAGAACGGAGACCTGGTCGTTGTTTCCTTTGTTTCATATTCTCCTTTGCAAATAGTGGATCGCGTAGATGGGTATATGGCTTTTTCCATGGGAACAGGAATTTCAAACATGGACGGTATCACACAAGACGCTTCAGGATCTTACTACATATCTTCCTGGGATGAAGATGCTGTGTTTCAATTTAACTCACTGTCATCTCCACCTTCAAACAGTGATATTGTCGTAGCGAATACATCAGATCCTGCTGACATTTATTACGATACTCAATATGATGTATTGATCGTTCCGGAATTTAACAATAACAATGTTAAATTTATCGAAGCAAACTCTCTGGGGGTCAATCAACAAAACAAAGAAAAAATAAAAGTGTATCCGGTTCCCGGAGACAAAAACGTTTCGGTAACTATCCCCGGACGTTATCTGAATAAAAATTATTCAGCTAAGATTTTCACTACTTCCGGAAAGCTTGTTCAAGAAAGAGAACTAACAAAATCAGAAATGCAAATATCAGGCTTAGCTGCCGGAAGTTACATTATAGAGTTTAAGTTAGGTCAGGAAACAAAAACAGATAAGTTTATTATTACAGACTAATCCTACCTTTTTTCGCATAAACAATACGCCAGGTTTAAAGCAAAATGTTAAACCTGGCGTATTTATTTTAAATAGAATTTTAAGGGTTTGTTATCATTGAGTTATAACAAACCCTTAATAATATTATATTTAAAAACCTGGCACTCTATATCTGTTTAAGCTGACGAATAGTTTCATCCGGACTTTCAGATTTAAAAATTGTACTTCCGGCTACAATTACATCAGCTCCGGCAGCGATCAAACTTGAGGCATTATCAAGGGTCACACCTCCATCTACCTGGATAAGCGTTTTGGCATTGTTTCTATCGATAAGTTCACGTAGTTTTGTGATTTTCGTATAGGAACGATGTATAAATTCTTGCCCTCCAAAACCAGGATTAACCGACATGATCAAGACCATATCCAAATCAGCAATCACATCTTCCAGTAAACTGATATGTGAATGCGGGTTTAATGCGACCCCGGCTTTCATGCCCAAATTATGGATTCGCTGAATAGACCGGTGCAGATGAGTGCATGCTTCATAATGAACGGTAAGATACTCTACACCTAAATTTTTGAAATCATCAAAATAACGATCCGGGTCCATGATCATTAAATGGGCATCCAAAGGCTTATCTGCTTCCCTGGCAATAGCTTTGATAACAGGTTGACCATAAGAAATGTTCGGGACAAACATCCCATCCATAACATCCAGGTGAAACCAGTCTGCCTGGCTTTGATTAACCATTTGGATTTCTTTACCCAGATTCAAAAAATCTGCTGATAATATTGAAGGAGCGATCAGATGCTTCATAACATAAATTTTGTACAAAGATAGGAAAATTAAAAAATAATACCGGGCATACAAAAAAGCCCCGGAATTTACCGGGGCTCAATATTTTGTGTTCTGACAAAAATACTCTACTCAATCGTTTTGAGTATATCAAGAGTTAAATCCCAGAATTTTTTCACTGTATCAATTTCCACACCTTCATCCGGTGAGTGCGCACCTTTAATTGTGGGGCCATAAGAAATCATATCCAGCTCAGGGTATTTTTCGCCAATCAGGCCGCATTCCAATCCGGCATGAATAGCAAGTACTTTTGGTTTTTCCTGAAATAATTTTTCATATGAGTTAGCTGTAATCTCTTTAATTTCCGAATCAGGATTAGGTGTCCAGCCGGGATATCCTTTGCCTTGTTCTGCTTTGGCACCGGCCAACCGTAGAACAGAGACCACGCGGTCTGCAATATCTTTCTTGGCTGTCTCCACAGAGCTACGCTGACTGGTTGTTATATGAAAATGGTCATCTTCCGTTTTCACTGCAGCCAGATTAGTAGACGTTTCCACAAAATTATCTATATCCTGCGACCAGGCGATTACACCATGAGGCATAGCATACAGCATATTCAACAAAGCATCCTGATATTCGCTACGTAAAACTTGTGCCGGGCATTCTTCAATACCTGCCTTAATCGAAAGATTCGGTTCAGTTACGTGTAGCTCAGCTTTTATATCCTTTTCAAATTGGCTTACCATACTCTCCAGACCTGCTTCTTTGCCTTTAGGCAATGCTATAAGAGCCTTTCCTTCGCGGGCTATAGCATTTCTTAAATTACCTGCATCGAAGGATGTTAAACGGGCATCAAATTCTTCTGCAAAATTCCAGAGTAAGCGATTTAGAATTTTTACAGCATTTCCTCTTCCCTTGTGAATATCATCGCCGGAGTGTCCACCTTTGAGACCACTTACGGTTATCCAGTAACCCATATGGTTGGAAGGAGTTTGCTCCATCTCAAAAGCCAGTTTACCTACTGTATCTTTTCCGCCTGCGCAACCAATAAATAACTCACCATCATCTTCGGAGTCCAGATTTAAAAGAATTTTTCCGCTCAGAAAATCTTTTTCCAAACCAAAAGCGCCTGTCATTCCGGTTTCTTCATCAACAGTAAATAAACACTCTATAGGCGGATGCTCAATATTATCAGCTTCAAGAATGGCAAGCTGCGCTGCCACTCCTATACCATCATCAGCACCTAAAGTCGTTCCTTGTGCTTTTATCCATCCATTTTCCTCAACGGTTTCAATAGGGTCTTTTTCAAAATCATGAATCACGTCATTATTCTTTTCACAAACAATATCCAGATGGCTTTGCAAGACAACCGTTTTGGCATTCTCTTTACCTTTGGTAGCAGGTTTAGTTATTAATACATTACCAACTTTATCCTGTTTAGCTTCCAGTCCTTGTTCTTTAGCAAAATTGATAAGATAGGCAACTATTTTATCCTCCTTTTTGGAAGGACGAGGGATTTCAAGAATCTCTTTAAAATACGACCAAATACGTTTTGGTTCAAGTTCTAATAAGGCTTCGTTCATTTTATTATTATTTTTATTTTCGTGTACAAAGCTAATGAAAATGATGCAATTTGAAAATATCAGTTATTCTGTTTACTTTGCGAACTATTTTGAATAAATAATGTTTTTCAGAAGTAGCATTGCATAACTGCATGAATAATACAAGAGAAATAAAACCAACATACTGAAAAATATAGCTTATGGAATTCACAGAAGTAGCTCAAAAACGGACAAGTATCCGTCAGTTTACGGAAGACCCAATTCCGGTGGAAGATTTGAAGGAACTGGTCCGGATAGGCGGCATGGCCCCCAGTGTAAATAATTCACAACCTTGGAAATTCCACGTGATCACAAAAAAACAGCTGTTGAATGAGATGGCAGATGTGGTTGCCAAAAAGATCGGTTCGCTGCCTGAGAATGAATCCCGGATTTCCAATCACATCAAAAAACAAACGGAATGGTTTGCTACTTTTTTTAAGGAAGCTCCTGCATTAATTGCTCTAACTATGAGCAATTACGAAAGCGTTTTAGAAAAAGGTGTTTCGCTTGATCACGAAAAGATCAATCACATCCGCAAACACCCGGATATTCAGAGTGCTGGTGCAGCTGTCCAAAACATACTACTTGCAGCTGTTGATATGGGATATGGAGCATGTTGGATGAGTGCACCAACGATGGCTGCTGAAAAGCTGGACGATATGATCCAAACGGAAAAAGATTACGAAACCTTTGCATTTATTGCTGTGGGCGTTCCAAAACAACATAAAGAGCCCAAAGCGAAAAAACCTGTGGAAGAAATCTTTAAGTTAATAGAATAAAAGGAAGATTTGACAGTCTTCCGCGCTGACACTGTCAAATGATTCTTTGAATTCTAATATTTCTATATGGGCTGAATTTAAGAGGTTATTGAAAATAGTCTGAATATGGTTCACAATCGTTAAAGTACTGCCTGGGCGTCATTCCGGATAATTTTTGAAAATCATTTATCATGTGCGCCTGATCATAATAACCACATTGATAGGTCAAATCAGTAAGGTTAAGGCTTTTATCATTAGACTTCATTTCAATGGCATGTTGAAACCGAACAATTTTCAAAAATTGTTTGGGAGATGTTCCAATCATGGTTAAGAAAATCCGTTCAAATTGTTTTCTACTATAACAAGCTTCCAAAGCTAAATCGTTAATTTCTACAAGCCCCCTCATTTGATTTATTTTACAAATACTGTTGTCTATTCTGTTAAAATTATACTTTAACCCATTGCTTTTTAACCTTTTAATAAAATAATCTTCTATAATTGAAATTCTTTTTGAAAAAGATTTTGCTTCATACAATTTAGTCTCGAGCTCATTTATATCATTTTTAAATATCAGAGAAAGAGGAACATTTTGATTATATAGTTCCTGAATGGGAATATCTAAAAACGCAGACAATCCATGAGGTTGAAAAATGATTGAAAACAATGAAATTTTACCGGTTATTTCAATATCGAAATACTCATTAAGTTGTCCTGTTATCAAAGTATTGTCTTTATTCGATTTGGTTTTGTCTGCTACTATTGGCTTATCATCGAAATAAAAGACAAGTTCCAATAGTCCACTGGGAACAATTCGTTGTATATGCTTGTTGCCAGAAGGCAAGCAATCATCCAAAGTCCAATAATGTTTTATGAACTTTGATAATTGAAAAGATGGTTTAGAGACCTTATATATCATCGTTTACTGATCTGGCTTACAAATTTAGTATTAAAAACCGGGATTATGGCTTAGAAATTCTAAGCCATAATCCCGGATAAACAATTATTCATCTCCATAGAGCCCTACCTTGTTTCCTTCACAATCAACAAAAACAGCAAAATAACCCCGCCCTTCAGCTTCAATTTTCGTTTTTGACTGAAGAATGGTTCCTCCATTTGCCCTAATTCGTTCAATTGCTCCCTCCAGGTCTTGTTCCGCATTAAAACTTACTAATGCTCCATTTTTTCCTGGCTTAAAATTTGGTGCGAAAGAAATTGCTCCTTCTCCTCCCGGAAAACAAGCCATTTTTTCTTCACCAAAATCCATTGTCTGCAAATCAATTTTCAAAACTGATTTGTAAAATTTTACAGCTCGTTCAAAATCTGCTGCCGGGATTTCCACCCATGAAATTAATTTTTTCATCGTTTTAATTTTTTGGTTATTAAAAAAAATCAGATGAAAAAACTAAGTTCATGAACACTCTAAAAATTGGAAAATTGCGACATTTAAATTCTACCCTAAAACAAATTTATATGGCCTGCTATGTCTAACCAGAATCTGATTTAAACTTACTACATAAAGAGCACAGGATGTTTTGCACTCTTGTATTAATTATTAGTTGATTTCTGCCCCCATTTCAATATTTTTTTTCAATTCCTTTAATAGTCTTACCATAGGAGCTCCATCTATAACATCATGGTCAATTAATATAGTCATATTTAAAACATCGCGTATTTTTATATCATCACCTATAACTGTTGGTTTCTGTATTATTGATCCCACTCCAAAAGAGACGGGATGAATTGATTTATGAATAAACCAGCCATTTATTTTACCTATCATACCAAGGGATGTTATAGAAATATTTCCCATTTTTCTATATGCTAACCTGGGATGATTGAGAATATACCTCCAGATCATTTTTCTTAAAAACCCGGGCAGATGATAATACAATCTTTCATAGAACTTTGACTTCTTATCCAGAACTATATCTTTTTCTGTTACAATATGTCTTTTTACATTTTCTATCTCATGACTGATATTCAAAGCACTCTTTAAATTCACCTGATCGATAACTACAGGCAATGGAACCTTCTGATCACCTATTTGTTTCTCCACTAAAAAGGAAATATTATGATCATTAAATGTTAATAGTTTTTTCTTGCTGTACTGATAAGAAGTCGCTTCGGGATATTTTTCCAGAGTTCTGCTGATCGCTTTAACAAGCCATGCATTAAAGGAAATGTTTGTTCCTTTTTTTCTCAATTCACTTAATTTTCGCCGGCTTTCAGTAACATCAAATTCTAATAATGCGCTTACATGATGTTTCAGTAATCCTATTGAGTATATATCAAAGGTTGCTATCCGTGATTGCGGTATTTTCGTGTAATAATGATTATTTTTCACGTCCATTTTTTTTATTTGTATGATGCCCAATAGCATTAATATATTCCAACTAGTGTTTGTCCTTAATGTCCGATTTCTTTCGTTATGTATGTATTAAAATAGCCATTCTATGTTTCAGTCGGTACTTCAAGCTTTTAAACAATCCCCAAACCTCGAACCTGAAGATTAAATTACCCACAGGCTATATGGCCAAACTCTAGTTAAGCGAAGTTTACAAAAATAGGAAAAAGATTTTTTATTTAATTAACCTTAAAAAGATTGCAGATTCCAGTTGCCAATTTCAGTTAAATAAAACCTTGTCAAAAACACATAAAAACCTTTTTTCCTTAAACATAAACAAGACATAACAACAAACAAAGATTGTGCATATATAAAAATTTACACATTTTTTGAATAAATTTGCAGTGATAGAGACAAACATTAATTATTTGCTTCGGTTAAACCTGAGGAATATTTTTCACCATCTTACAACAACACGTGCTGTCAGACTACATATCGAATTATAGCCATACGGAAAGCCTGAGAGTAAATTTTTAATAATATTAATCGGAAGAATTGATATAGCAAAAAACAAAATCCATGGATAGTCAACGATATAATTACGACGACCTTTACGTGCATACCCGGGCAGCCTTTAAAAAAATGGGCTGCTCGCAGGAGGACGCTTCCACATGTGCAAATGTATTGATAGCAGCAGAGCTGCGCGGGATTCCTTCCCATGGCATTATGCGTCTGAAAGATTACATGCTGATGTGGCAAAAAGGACGCATCAATACCAAACCGAAAGTTCAGATAGTTCATGAAACCCCAACCACAGCAGTAGTAGATGCTGATCAGGCTTTTGGGGCGGTAGCAGGAACCCGGGCCATGAGGATAGCTATTAAAAAGGCAGAGAAATATGGTTCCGCCTGGATTTCAGTACGAAATTCTTCTCATTTCGGTATTGCCGGATATTATAGCATGATGGCGATGAAGAAAGAAATGATCGGTCTATCCATGACAAATGCGAACCCGTTGGTAGCACCGACATTTTCGATAGATAAGCTTTTGGGCACAAATCCCGTTGCAGTTGCCATTCCAGCCGGAAAAGAAAATCCTTTCGTCGCCGATTTTGCCACTTCTCCCATCGCCCGGGGAAAGTTAGCCATCAAAGAACGGGAAGGCCTGGAAGTACCTGAAGGTTATGTTCAAAGCCGGGAGGGCATTCCCAGTACAGACCCCGGCATTATCACCCGTGGTGGTGCCATTGTTCCTCTGGGCAGCGATTATGCACATGGCAGCCATAAAGGGTATTCCATGGCTGCCATCGTAGATATTCTTTCAGCCGTACTTTCGCGTGCAAATTTTGGCCCGTTTGTTCCTCCTCAAGTGCCTTATCTCAATCAAAAAGAAGGAGCACCGGGGAAAGGCCTCGGTCATTTTTTCGGAGTTATGAGAATTGATGGTTTTCAACCGGCTGATGATTTTAAAGCATATATGGATCAATGGATCCAAACATTTAAAAATGCCAGACCAGCAAAAGACCAGGGAGAAGTTTTGGTACCGGGTGAACCGGAACGCCGCTATGAAGAGAAATACCGTAAAAATGGAATTCCGGTGCCGGATAAAGTGATAGCTGATATTAAAGAAGTTTATGAGATTTTAGAGCTAAAATTTAATTTATAGCTTGATTTCCGGTCTCTTTTACAGAATGTTTCTTTAATCTTTTCTTCTGGGAAATATTAATACCAATAACAGCTGTTATTAAGGCTGCTGCACTTATCCACTGCACGATGGTGAGTTTACTGTCATTGAAGATATAATCGAATAAAATGGCAGATAAAGGAAAAAACAACTCGCAAATTGTTGCAATCATTGCTTTTATGCGTTGCAGGCCAAAGTAGTAAAGAAAAATGGCTCCGGAACCTGTAGTAATTCCAATAATCAAAAAGATCAGCCAGTTTTCCTGTGTTGTCACTGCCAGTTGATTTACATGACCGCTTATCAAAACATAAGGCAACATAATCAAGGCAGTCAGTCCGTATCGTATAAAAGTGGCTGTTTTAAAATCATATTTATACATCACCTTTTTACTCATCACGGTAGCCATAGCAAAGGAAAATGCCGCCAACATAGCATAGACAGCAGCCAGAGCAGAATTTTCATTCTGTGAAACGTGGGGAAGCTCCCAGCCAAAAGTCAGAAAATAACTGGCAATAATAGCTACAGTAGCCCAGAGAAAAAAGTTGCCTTTTACACGTTCGCCTAAAATTAATGCAGCCAGCAAAATCGCAAACACAGGCTGAAGCTTTTGAAGCAACACCACCACTGAAAGTTCCTGAAAGTTTACCAAAAACAATGCTTTCACAATGGCCATGGTGCCAACAGCTCCTCCAAATAAAGCAACAAGAAAAAAGGCTGAGAAATCACTTCCATTTATTTTACGTATGATCTTATAACGGTTAAACAAAAAGAACTGCATCAACACAAACGGCAACAGGTGTAGCATAAACACCACATAACCTATCTCCAGATTATGCAATCTCGGAGTTAACACTACACCATCCAAACCCCAAAGCATAGCGGAAATACTAACAGCTACACTACCTATAATTAATGCTTTCCAGTTTTTCATCTAAACCATTTTTCTATCTCAGAATTAACTCGCTGGCAAATTTAGTGCAAGTTATGGAATTGCCATAAAAACTTTTCGTTGATATTTAAATCACAGAGAAAAGACATGCCTTTTTTCTACGATTTTATTTTATGTTCCGGATCCACAAGTTCCTGATATTTCTCCACTACTTTTTGAAAATCACTCCAGGCATCTCGTTTTAACGCAGGATTCCTGAGCAACGCAGAAGGATGAAATGTTGGTAATAGCCACCGGTCTTCCAATTGCATCCATTCGCCGTGCTGGCGGGTAATTTTAAAGTCTTTATCCACAAGCGTTTTGACGGGCACAGCCCCAAGGGTCACTAATATCTTCGGATTGATCAACTCAATTTGCTTCATCAAATAAGGCAGGCAGGTTTGCACTTCTTCAGGTTCGGGATTCCTGTTTTTGGGCGGGCGGCATTTCAAAATATTGCCGATAAATACATGTTTACGCCGATGGAAGTTACACGCTTGTAAAATTTTATCCAAAAGCTGTCCGGACCGCCCGACAAAAGCTTTTCCTGTTTGATCCTCGTCATATCCGGGAGCTTCTCCAATCAACATTATGGGCGAATCAGGCAACCCATTTCCAAACACAGCTTTTGTTCGTGTTTTATGCAACGGACATTGAGTACATTGCCGGACTTCATAAAACAAGGCTTTGAGTTCTTCAGTGTTATCCATAACTGCTTATATTTTTTAAAATATATTCAAGCGGATCATCCCAAACATCTACCCATCGCATGGAAGTATCTTTTCGCAACCATGTCATCTGGCGTTTTGCATATCGCCGGGTCTGGGTTTTAATTTTTTCTACTGCTTCATTCAGGCTCATCTTGTTATCCAGAAAAGCAAATAACTCTTTATAACCTACTGTATTCAATGCATTGCAATTACGATAAGGATATAATGCTTTAACTTCGTCCAGCAGGCCTTTTTGCATCATCAGGTCCGTCCTTTGGTTAATGCGTTCATTCAGTAATTCACGCTCCCATAACAGCCCAAATTTCACAATATTAAAATCACGTTCTCTGTTCTCTTTTTTTCTGAAAGAAGAAAAAGGTATTCCAGTAGCTTCAAACACCTCCACTCCCCTTTTCATCCTGTTGGGATTGCTTTTATCTACCTGCTCATAGTAAACAGGATCATGATTTTGCAGGTATTGCCTTAGGTAATCGATCCCAAATTCGCTATAGTTTTCATCCACTGCCTCGCGGATATGAACAGGAATGTCCGGCATATCGTCTATTCCTTTGCATACTGCATCTATATACAATCCGGAACCACCGGTCAACACCACAAAATCATAGTGTTTAAAGAGTTCATCAAGCTTTTTGAGCACATCCTGTTCAAACCGGGATACATTGTAGTTGTCTTGAATGGAAAGGTGTCCGATAAAATGGTGAGGAACGGTATCTAATTGCTTTTGTGAAGGTGCTGCTGTTCCAATTTTCATTTCTTTATAAAACTGGCGGGAGTCAGCAGAGATAATCTCCGTACCTAATTCACGAGCTACGTCTATGCTCAGATCTGTTTTACCCGAAGCTGTGGGTCCGGTAATAACTATCAATGTTTTATGCGTTTTCTGCATCAGAACGGTTGTTTTTCTTTTTGTTCTTCACAGGTGCTAATCCCATTTCGTTTGCTTTTTTAAGCATGAACTCATAAGCCTCTTCGTAATTGTTCTTTATTTCTCCGTCCAGGATAGCCTCACGGATAGCATTTTTGATCTCCCCGACTTGCCTGGAAGGTTTCAATCCAAACGTATCCATAATTTCTTCCCCACTGATGGGAGGTTGCCAATTGCGCAAGCGGTCTTGTTCTTCTACTTCTTTTAGTTTTTGCAGGACCATGTCGAAATTATTCCTGTAGCGAATAACTTTCGTTCTGTTTTTGGATGTAATATCTGCCTTACAAAGCATCATCAGATCCTCTATATTATCTCCGGCTTCAAAAAGCAAACGGCGGACGGCCGAATCTGTAACATGATCCTCAATAAGAGCTATGGGTCTGAGATGCAAAAAGACCAACTTTTGCACATATTTCATTTTGTCATTCAAGGGCATCTTCAGTCTTTTGAAAATGCCGGGTATCATTTTAGAACCAACAACTTCATGCCCATGAAAAGTGTATCCGGTTTCTTTGGAATATCTTTTTGTCGCCGGTTTACCAATATCGTGCAATAGGGCAGCCCATCGCACCCATAAATCCCCTCCCTGCTGAGCGACATTATCCAGCACTTCAATGGTATGATAAAAATTATCTTTATGGCTCTGCTCTTTTCTTTTATCAACCCCACGAAGATTAACCATCTCAGGAAAAAACTGTTCTAAAAGACCGGTATTCAAAAGCAACTTAAAACCTCTGGAAGGTTGTTCGGCCATTATCATTTTGTTCAGTTCGTCAATGATACGCTCCCGGGAAACGATTTTCAGGCGATGTGCATTTTTATTTAAAGCCTCGTAGGTTTCATCTTCAATAGTAAAATCAAGCTGCGTGGCAAATCTCACCGCACGCATCATCCTCAGCGGGTCATCAGAAAATGTTTTTCCGGGTTCCAAAGGTGTTTTTATGATTTCCTGGTTGATATGCTCCAGGCCATTAAACGGATCAACCAATTCCCCATAAGTGTCTTTGTTAAGGCTGATGGCTAACGCATTAATGGTAAAATCACGCCTAAGCTGATCATCTTCAAGCGTACCATCCTCTACCACGGGCTTACGTGAATCTTTGTTGTATGATTCTCGACGTGCACCGACAAACTCTATCTCAAGCTCCCCGATATGAAGCATGGCCGTGCCATAATTCTTAAAAACACTGACCTTTGTTTTCGGCCCCAGAAGGCCGGCGACTTTTTTAGCTAGGGCAATACCATTGCCAACGGCTACTATATCAATATCTTTACTATCACGTTTAAGGAAAATATCACGTACGTATCCTCCGACAACATAAGCCGGGTAACCCAACTCGCCAGCCGCCTGCGAAATAATACCAAACGCTTTATGTTGAACAGCCTCTTTCAGAATCATTCGTCTAAAATTGATTTTAACGGCACAACTGTCACTGTTTATCAGTGCAGAAGCCGTAATTCTTTACGAGTGTAAAAATACGCATTATTCAAGAGAAAAACCGAATCGGATAAGATCAATATCCAGTTATTGCTCATGGACATGTAATAGAAGATGGAGCCAATTTTGAATCAGGGGCGTATCGTTTCAAATTCTCCATTTTGATGAAATCTGATAATCGTGGAGGGCTTCACATCATTCATAGAATTATGATAAAGATCAACCACAAGATCTACCCCATTTTTTATACCCTCTGAGATCATATTAAATGTCAATGGATTTTGGTCTCCTGAAAAGTTTGCTGAAGTAGAAACAATTGGTTTCCCAAAATCTTCGATCAATCTTTTCGAAAACTCATCCCGGGTAACACGCATTGCAATAGTATTATCTTCACGAATAAGATTTTTTGCAAGATTCTTCGCGTTGTTATAGATGATTGTCAGGGGTCTGTCATAGCTTTTCAGCAAATCCCATGCAATTTCAGGTACATCATCCACATAATCCGTAATTTGATTTTCATCGCTTACCAGCACAATGAACGTTTTTTTTTCTTTACGCTTCTTCAACTGATATATGCGTTTTATGGCTTTCGCATTGGTCGCATCACAACCAATTCCCCAAATTGTATCTGTTGGATAAACAATTATTCCGCCATCCTTAAGGACTTTAACAGCCTTTTTTATTTCTTCGTCAATCTTCATAATATTTTAACGGCTCTATTAACTGATCTATTGTGATATTTTTAGCACACTTAAAATGACCTTCAGGACATTTTGAATATCCGTGCAAGCCACAAGGCCTGCAATCTAGTGATTCATTCACTTCAACAAGATGACTTTTATCCGATAACGGACCAAAACCAAAGGCCGGCACTGTGGAGCAAAACACAGCTGTTACCGGAGCATTTACTGCTGATGCCAAATGCATCGGGGCAGAGTCATTAACATAATTCATCACAGCATCTTTCATCAATGCGGCCGATTCCAATAAATTTAACCGGCCGGCAAGGTTAAATACTTTGCCGTTTGTAAAGTATTTTGCAATTTCTTCACACGCATCTCTATCTCCGGGTGCTCCTAACAAATAAACCGAATATTTATCTTTTAAATGTGTCAATAAGTTCAACCATTTATCCTTCGGTAGTTGCTTGGTAAACCAAACGGATGTTGGAGCCAGGCAAATATATGCATGTTTTTTATATTTGACAAGATTTTGAAAATGATCGTCTAAAGGATAGATTTTTGGCCGGTGCACCCGTTTAGCAGAAATATCACTAATCAATTCAGCATTGCGCTCTACTTCATGCCTGCCATCGCCAATAACATGTTCCTTTTTAATCGTATAAAAAGCAGATAAAGGATTTTTATTAAACCCGGCCTTTTCTTTGGCGCGTGTAAATGCGGTAATAATCCCGGAAGACATAAAACGATGCAGGTTAATCACCCGGTCATAACGTATCTTTCGTATTTGAGATATGATGCCATACAGATTTTTTACTTTCGATCCGGATTTATCCCATACATAAAGAGAATGAATAAACGGATGTTTTTCAAACAATGGCTCATTCCCCTTCCTTACCAGCAAGTCCACCTGTGCATCAGGATAGTTTAAATGCAACTCCTCCAGCAAGGCTGTAGCCAGTATAGCATCTCCTATAAATGCGGTTTGTATGACCAGAAATCGTTTCCCCATTATACGCTTACATTAAAATCGCGAAGCACATCATTCAGTGATGTTTTCTTATCGGTGCTTTCTTTTCGCTTACCGACAATCAAAGCACAGGAAACCTGGTATTCGCCTGCCGGAAACTTTTTGGTATATGACCCCGGAATAACAACCGAACGTTCAGGTATGCGGCCTTTAAACTCGACGGGCTCAACACCGCTGACGTCAATAATTTTTGTTGACTGGGTTAATACAACATTAGCTCCCAGAACCGCTTCTTTTTCAACTTTCACCCCTTCCACGACAATACATCTGCTTCCGATAAAACAGTTGTCTTCAATAATAACAGGTGCAGCCTGGACAGGCTCCAGAACGCCGCCTATTCCAACGCCTCCACTGAGATGCACGTTTTTACCTATTTGTGCACAGGAACCCACGGTAGCCCAGGTATCAACCATAGTCCCCTGATCAACATATGCTCCTATGTTTGTATAGGAGGGCATCATAATGACACCTTTGGATACATACGCACCATAACGGGCAAGCGCATGAGGTACAACCCGGACACCCTGTTGCTGGTAATTCTTTTTCAAAGCCATTTTATCATGAAACTGAAACGGACCTACATCCATAACTTCCATTTCGCGTATCGGGAAATACAGCAATACTGCTTTTTTGACCCACTCATTCACTTTCCATTCATTTTCAAAAGGCTCAGCTACACGCAACTCCCCTTTATCCAATAAGTCAATCACTTTTTCAATAGCCTCGCGGGTATCTTTATTTTCTAATTTTGCGCGATCATTCCACGCTTCTTCAATAATTTGCTTGTATGCGTCCATAATCATTGTTTTGGCTGATCTATCTGTTTTACCTCTTTTTTATCTCCCTTTTATAAAACCAGGGCAACTAAGAAGTTATATTTTTTATATAAACTGGATATTTACTTTTTTCAGGAATTTATCTTCAAGTAAGCTTGCTATTCGCTTAACAACGGTTCGCCGTATTTCCAGCTCCACGGGTAAGTTAGGATCCTGATGAGCAATGTTAATCCGTGTTCCAATAATAAAGTTTACCTCATCAGATTCGCGCAACATTTTTACGATCTGGTCAGCTGGCCCTTTTCCCAGTGTTGTTTTATTATCGTACTTCTTTAAAAGTTCTGATACTTTACTCAGGGTAAGAATACCTTCTGTTAACAAATCAATCCCTTCCATATAAGATATTGGCGGAAGATCGGGATCGTCAAATTCAAAGCCATCTTCAATTTCATAACCAAGCTCCCTGCTAATAATGTCTGCTGTTGTCGCTCCTGAGATAATCTTTTTGCCTTTAAAATTTTTCACTGCTTCAGCTAATTTGATGTCATTTTCTTTTTGAAAAGGAGGACCGGTACAAATCAGCAATTTCCGGGGCTCTCTGAAATAGATAACACCGCAGCTTGTATCATCTTTTGAAACAAATCCATCATTTTTGGCTGCACGTGCTACAACACGCCGGCACAGCTTAGAAGCTGATATACCGGGTTCGTGTTCTACGGTAGTTTTGGCAAATTCCTGCCAGTTTTCTTCTCCCCATCCTAATGGATACGCATCAGAACCCAAACCACTCTGCGTAACACCGTCCGAAGCAAAAATAATACGGTCTTCTTTTTTAGGTTTAAAGCGACAATAGCGCAATTCTTTCCCCCGGTTCTCTCCTTCCATCAAGATACATTGCCATTCGGGCATGTACATCTCGCTACCCCGCATCACAAATGTTTGAGGATTATCATATTCCAGAATACTGACTTCCCCGTTGGATTCAATATCTACAATAGTAAAAGTGGCATAGCTAATTTTGCGCTCATCATCAATAGGTAAGGTATTCATGATGACTTCAGCAATTCTTACCGGATCTTTGTGCTCGATAGCAAAATTCAAAGCCATTGAAGAAGTCAGTGTTGCCAGGATATTTGCTTTCACACCATGTCCCAGACCATCCGAGAGCACAGTAACGATTCTGTTTTCTTCGCTTACACGTTTGTTAACAAAAATATCCCCGCAAATCCTTTCCCCCTCATGCGGTTTTTCTTCATGGTCTACTTCTATGTAAAAGGATTCGCTCATGCGTCTTTTTTACCTTTATTCTTTTCATCTTCATCTTTGTATGTTTCAATGATTGTACTTAGTTTCTTTTCAATCACTGAGGCACTTTCACCCAGCAAATAACCAATCTGCTGAACCATATTCAGATTATCATCAATCACGTCAGTCACTCTTCGTATAACCTCTTCTTTACGTACTTCAGGCTGATACATATCGCGTAATACAGCCCCTACAATTTTATTTTTATTGATTGTAAAAATGGACAAGTTGAAAAGCTTGTCTTTAAGCTTTACATCTTTATTCATGATGTCTTCATTATTCTTAATGACGAAAGAAAACAGGTTGTGAATATTATAATTCATTAAAGACTTCAGGTCAGCTCCAACAAGTCCCGGGATGATCTCATTAATTTCGCGTGCTTCATCGCCCATGATTTCAATAAACTGCTCGTTTGATTCCAGGATTTTCAAATTTTCATCAACAATTACAACAGCGGAAGGAAGTTTTTTAAGCATCGTTGTAGATCGCTGAGAGGCTTCTTTTGCCAATTGTTGTTCATGACGTGCTGTTTTTTCAGAAAGCTCAAGGGCTTCCTGGGTTTCTTCGAGTTTTTTATTCGTTTTTCTTAACGACTCAATATACTGCCTGCTTTTTTGGGTTGTATAAGTATGGCACATTTCCGGCTGGGCAATCCCTTTGCTCACAGCGATAGCAAAATCTCGGCAGGAACGGTACCCGCATACCTGGCAGCCCATTTGTTCCGACTTGTCTTCCTGTCCAATAATTTTAAGTATCTCATTGATCTTTTCCTCGGAGGGCTCAGGCAAACGCTGATCATTTTTACTAAACGCTCTGGAATAATCCAATTGAGAAAACAGATCCAGGTTTTCTTTCCACCTGCTTTTGGAAATGGTTTCTAATCGTTTGGCCACGTAATCGGTAACAAGGGTACGACGAACAAATTTTTTGCCTCCTCTTGATGTTCCGGGGCCCATCAGACACCCTTCGTTATAAAATAAGTTTAAGTTCCTTCGTATAAAATTGACATGTTCCTTAAACTGAAAAATCGCATCAATCATATCTTTTTGTCCTTCAGCAGTGATCAGCTTGCCTTCCAGCAGGTCTTCACTTAATCCTGCTGTTTGCAACCATCCGCGACTGATGGGGTATAATGAGCCTTTCCAGCCAATAGGCATATCAAAATCGGAAAATTCTAACTTACTCTCTTTAATTTCGTGTTCCTGAAACATTTCACGCAACTCAACAAAGGTAAGAACAGCATCTACCTTGCTTGCTCCCGTATATTGCAAAGCCTCTTGTTTGGCTGCCACACAAGGGCCTATAGAAACAATTTTCAAATCACCCCCATATTTTTTCCGCATAATTTTTGCCATTGCAATCATGGGCGAGACAATGGGCGCCATATTATCAACCAGTTCAGGATGAAATTTTTCAACATAACTTACAACAGCCGGACAATTGGCAGTGATATAATATTTTCCTTTAAAATTCTCTAACAACTGCTTATACTGTGCAGCCACCACATCTACACCAAAAGCGATCTCACTGACATAATCAAACCCTAAGGCACGGATCATCTCCACAAATTTGCGGTAATCTGTAATATCATGAAATTCGCCTGAGATAGAAGGATCCACTATAGCGGCTGTTTTTTTATCGCTTTTTAAAAGACTCAAAACAGAATCTTTTTCTTTCCTGTATTCTATAGCACCGGGAGAACAAACCGTAACGCAATGCCCACAACCAATACATCGCTCAGGCATAAGTTCAGGATAACCCTCTTCGCCTGACACTTTTAAAGCATGAGTGGGACAAACGCGAATACAGGCATAGCAACGCTCGCAGGCAGTATTGTCTATAAATAGTAAAGGTTCTTGTTCCTTGTTTGCCATAAATTAGTCTATATTAAAATGTGCTTTCAAAGCTTTTATAGCTCTGTCTCCATCTACTTGTGTTAAAACCTGGTCATTAATTTTAAGTATTGGACCCTGCTCACACATACCAAAGCAATGGTTTCCCCGAAATTGCACATGTTTTTTCAAATCATTTGATTTTAAAAAATCATCCACGACACGCAAAGTATTCTTATTACCTCTTGAGAAACAAGAACTTCCTAAGCAAATGGTAATTTCTATTTTTTCCATAATTCCTCAAATATTTTCCTTACAATTGTAAGTAATCTATGTCAGAAATCATAATTTGAGGGAACAAAATTATGGTTCCCTTCCCAACAAATTAGAATGACTATAAATTATACTTTTCCCGAAAGTAAATTTTAATTCAGACAACACTTCTATCCTATTGTTTTTCAGAATATAATATTACATCAACCCCATCTATTTCCATGCTTTAAATTTTGTTACAAATATAACACTGTTATTTTAATAACACAAATCTTTGTTTACAGCAATTAGGATTGTTATCTTTGTAACATTAATGATACCTTTTTAGCTTAATGAAACAAAATAAGTTAACTGCAAAAGTAACATAAAAGAGGATTTAATGGGCCGGGCCTATTCAGACCAACGAAATTAAACGCAAATGGATAACGAGATTAAACAAATCATAAACCGCAATGGCATTACCAGCCGGGATAAACTTATACCCGTTCTTCAGGAGGTGCAGGAATATTTTGGGTTTCTACCAAAACAAGCCATTGCTGAAGTAGCGAAAAAAATGGAAATCCCGGTGGCTAAAATTCATGGCATAATTACATTTTACAACCAATTTAGCTATGAACCCAAAGGAGAATATCATATCCGAATATGCCGGGGAACTTCCTGTCACATGAATCAATCCGGAATACTACTTGAATCATTAGAGAATAAACTGGGCATTCGCGCCGGGCAAACCACGCGGGATCACAACTTCAGCCTGGAAATTGTGCCTTGTCTTGGTGCCTGCGGACAAGGACCTGTTTTGGCTGTTAATGACGAATATTACACTGAGGTCAATCAAAAGGCACTGGAAACAATCATTGACATGTACCAGAAAATGACATAATGGAAAATAAAAAGGAGCTCATATCATTCTTAAACGAAACCGCTCTTAATGGTGAGACGTTATCGGCTGAAAGTAAAGAAACACTTTCAGCCATACGCAAGGAACGTATTTCAAAGCCGATGATTACGGTAAGTAAAAACTCGAGCAGCATTGTCGCAGGCTCACCCAAAAGCCATAAAGCAATACATGATTACCTGCAAGAACGAGCAATAGATGCCGACTTGCAATTTACCGGCAGCTTGGGGCTTTGTTCAGCTGAACCTGTTGTCAGCATTCAGCTTCCGGGCATGAGTCGAATTCTTTTTAAGAATATCACGGCGGAGAAAGTAATTTCCTTGCTGGACAATATTTTTAATCATATTGTCCCTCGTGACGATGTTCTCGGCCAAATACGCAACAGCATACATACAAATTGGCAAAATGTTCCTTTTTTGGATGAGCTGGCATTTTTCAAAAATCAACAAAGAAATGTTCTTAAAAATTGCGGACTGGTTACCCCGGAAAGCATTAACGACTATATCGCACATAATGGCTATGCAACATTTATTAATGTCATTAACCGCAAAACACCGGATGAGATAACTTCAATTATTAAAGACAGCAGGTTACGCGGTCGAAGCGGTTCCGGATATTTTACCGGAAAGAAATGGGAAAAGACCTTATATGCCGGAGGAAATCAAAAATACGTCATTTGTAATGCGGTAGAAAGTGATCCGGGCGCATTTATGGAACGCTTTATATCTGAAAGCGACCCTCACCGGATCATTGAAGGAACAGCAATTGCTGCTTATGCTGTTGGAGCCGGAAAAGCATACTTATATGTTTCTTATGAAAACAGACTGGCTATTGATAGATTAAACAAAGCAATCCGGCAAGCCAAAGAACTCGGGATTTTGGGAGATAATATTTTTAATTCCGGCTACAATCTGGAATTATCTCTATTTGTCTCTCCCGGCGCTTTTGTCTGTGGGCAGGAAACAGCTATGCTCAACAGTATTGAGGGAAAACGCGGAATCCCCAGCGAACGCCCTCCCTACCCCACCGAAAAAGGACTCTTTGGAAGCCCCACACTAATCAATAATTTGGAAACACTGGCAAACGTACCGGATATTATTCAAAACGGTGCTGCCTGGTTTCAAGAATATGGCAATGAGAACAATCCGGGAACCAAAGTCTTTTCAGTTGCCGGTAAAGTTAATTTCAACAGCGTTGTGGAAGTACCTATGGGCAGTACATTTCAGTATATTTTTGATGATATTGCCGGAGGCACTTTTGACAAAAAAACACTTAAGGCATTTTTGCTGGGAGGACCGGCCGGCCACATCTTACCTGCAGAAAAATCTACGTTAACTATAGATTTTGACACTTTAAACAAACAAGATATCCGCTTGGGTTCCGGCGGGTTGATCATCATGAATGAAGACAGTTGTATGTTGGACATCAGCCGTTATATCACAGGGTTTCTACAGGAAGAAAGTTGTGGCAAATGTATCACCTGTCGTGAGGGCACTCAAAATATGCTCAACATTCTTAACAGCATTTCCCGGCGCCCGGAAAAAGAACCGGGAAATCAAACATTAGAGCGGTTTAAAGGTGTTATGTCTATCGAAAACCTGGCAGAAGTAATCCGCGACACATCCTTATGCGGACTTGGGGAAAATGCGCCCAACATCGTTTTAGATACCTTAAAGTATTTCAGGAATGAATATGAAGAACATATCTTTGAGCGCAAATGTGCTGCCAATGTATGTCGCGATTTACGTACATTTTACATCAATGTAGATGAATGCGTTGGTTGTGCGGCCTGCATTAATAAATGCCCGGTAGATGCTATTTACGGACTACCCAAACATCCGCACTTTATCATTGAAAGCCGATGCATCGGCTGTGGCCTTTGCTATGAGGCCTGCATGTTTAACGCGATTTATATAAAATAATGATTTGAAAAAGAGACTGCAAAATACAAGGACATTGAATCATACAAACACAAAAGTCCGTTTAAACCAAATATACCATTATGAACATTAATATCACCATCAATAATAATACAATCAAGGCTCAAACGGACCTTACCATACTTGAAAACCTGAGGGAAAACGGTATTGAAATACCTACTTTGTGCCAGATGGAAGGGTTTTCACCTACAGGAGCCTGCCGTATGTGTGTTGTAGAAATTGACGGGGAGAAAAAACTAAAAACGGCCTGTTCTACTTATCCCGTTGAAGGAATGAATATTAAAACTCATTCCCCGAGGGTCATTCAGGCAAGAAAAAAGATTGTAGAATTACTCCTTGCTGACCACCCGGATGACTGCTTATATTGCCAACGGAACGGGAACTGTGAATTGCAAAAACTGGCTGCAGATCTGCATATACGGGAACGAAATTTCCCGTCTCATAACACGAACAAAAAACGGGACTTATCCGGAGCCAGTATCATCCGTGATCCCTCAAAATGCATCCTCTGCGGACGTTGTGTCAGAGTATGCGAAGAAGTACAAGCCTGCACGACAGTAGAATTTGCACATAGGGGAAATGAAACATCAATCCACACCGCCTTTAATCAAGGGATTAACATTTCAAACTGCATCAACTGCGGGCAATGCATTATGGTTTGTCCTACCGGGGCATTACACGAAAAAAACCACCTGTCAGGTATTCAGGAAGCCCTGAACAACCCCGACATAAAGGTAGTAGCACAAATAGATCCGGGATTACCGGTTTCTTTATCAAAAACCTTTAACTTCAAATCCGGTAAAGACCTTTCCGCAATGGTTATTGCCGCGTTGAAAAAGATCGGTTTCGATAAGGTTTTTGACACATCTTTTGCCACCGATATACGGATCATGGAAGAGGCTTATCTTCTGAAACAAAAATTAGATAATAACATCTCCGGGCCCATGTTTTCTTCAGACTGTCCGGCCTGGATAAAATATGCCGAACAGTTTGCCCCTGAATTCCTGCCACAAATCTCACCACTAAAATCACCTCAACAGATACTTGGCACATTGCTGAACCGTCACTGGTCAAAAAAGCAAGACTTAAAACCAGATGAGGTTTATTCAGTAAGTATTGCGCCATGCACGGCCCGCAAATTTGAAGCCCAGCGGGATGAAATGACATATAAAGGAATAAGTGCCGTAGATGCAGTATTGACGACACGCGAATTTATAGAGTTTCTTAAAATAAACGGCATAGATATTCTTCAAATGGAGGACGAAGCCCCCGATGAACCCTTCAGCAGCAGGAGCTCAGCAGCCAAGATCACAGCTGTTTCCGGCGGAGGAACAGAAGCGCTTGTACGAATGTTATATTATCTTTATGAAAACGATAATATTGACAATTTTAGAATCAAACAACTAAGAGGTTTTAAAAATCGCAAGGAATACACGGCCAAGATGGGAAAGCGTTCGATAAATTTTGCAGCCGTCAGTAGCCAGAAAGAAGCAAAGCTGCTGCTTGATGAGCTCAGAAACGGCCGCAACGATCTGGATTACGTGGAAGTTATGTCATGTGAAAATGGTTGTATTTGCGGAGGAGGGCAACCTATCGGAAATGAAGACAAATACAGCAAATTACGTTATAAAACACTTTACGATATGGATAGCAAAGAATCCATAAAAGAATCATACAAGAATCCCGGCCTTCAAAAGCTTTATGATTCGCTGCAGACAAAACCTGGTGATGAACAAAACAAAGCCTTGTTTCACACGGATTTTACAAAACGGGACGTTTATTTATAAAAAAGTGCTGATAATAGCGGGACACGTTCCCTTCCGTTAAAACGAAAACAACTATCAACGAATTAATGAAATTGAATACGATGAATAAACCGGAAGAAAATAACATTGACAACTTAGTATATACTCAAAAAGAACGCTGCAGACGTTGTTATACGTGTGTAAGAGAATGTCCTGCCAAAGCAATACGCATTGTTAATGGTCAGGCGGAAGTCATTCAGGAGCGCTGCATTGCCTGTGGCAACTGTGTAAAAGTATGCAGTCAAAATGCTAAAGTATTTGTAAAAAGCATCGAGCGGGTTAAGCAGCTATTGGCATCAGAAGAAAAAGTGGCAGCCATAGTAGCTCCGAGCTTTCCGGCAGAGTTTATGTCACTTCCGCGTCATCAAACATTTGTAGGCATGGTACGTGGTCTTAGTTTTGACTATGTTAATGAAGTGGCTTTTGGGGCTGATCTCATCGCGCATAAATTCAAATCACTGATGGAGGAAGGAGAAATATATAAATATATCTCAGCCGATTGTCCGGCTATCGTTTCCTTCATAGAAAAATACCATCCACATCTGGTACAGCATCTGGCTCCTATTGCCAGTCCTATGGTTGCCACGGCACGCGTAGTAAGAGAGAAATACGGTGAAGATGTTAAAATCGTGTTTTTAGGGCCTTGTATAGCCAAGAAAAAAGAATCGGAAGAAGTAGATGAGGTGCTAACTTTCAGAGAGCTAAGAGAGTTTTTTGAACAAGAGATTGTAACTCCGGGTAACACCAAACCTTCGGGCTTTGACACACCCTTATCAGGCAAAGGTGCAATATTCCCTGTCAGCCGGGGACTGATACAAGCCGTGAATATTGATGATGACATATATAAAGGCGACATCATTGTAGCTGAAGGACGTCAAAACTTTCAGGAAGCCATACGCGAATTTGAGTCCGGGCTGATACGACAGGAACACTTAGAATTGCTTTGCTGTGAAGGTTGCATTATGGGAGCCGGAATGACTTCTTCAGTAAACCGCTATGCCAAGCGAACCTTTATCAAAAATTATGTGAAAAAGAAACTTGAACAAACAAATAAAAAAAATTGGAAGAAAGACCTGGATTATTACCTGCAGCAGTTGGACCTTAACTTCCGCTTTAATGAAAATGATCAGCGAATGGCATTACCCTCCCGGGACGATATCATAGAAACATTAAAGAAAATGGGCAAACATGATCCCGGAGACCATTTAAACTGCGGCGCTTGTGGTTACGAAACCTGTGAGGAACACGCTGTAGCTATATGCAAGGGACTGGCTGAAACGGAAATGTGTCTGCCATACACCATTGAGTCTTTACATGAATCGATCACGAAGCTTAATGACTCAAACCAAAAACTGGAATCAACACGGGAAGCGCTAAAGCAATCCGAAAAACTGGCCTCAATGGGACAATTATCCGCCGGAATTGCTCACGAATTGAATAATCCGCTGGGTGTAGTGATCATGTATGCCAATATCCTGCTGGATGAGGCATCGGAAGATGAAGAAGCATCGGAAGACCTAAAGCTAATTGCCGAACAAGCCGAACGATGTAAAAAAATTGTTGGAGGCCTTCTGAATTTTGCCCGTAAAAACCAAATCAAGCCGGATGAGTTAGATACTGAAGAGCTGGCCAAAAGCAGTATCAATGCTATTATCATCCCCGACAATATCAAAACTGAGGTGCAATGCAAAGTAAAAAATAAATATGCCGAACTTGATGAAGAACAGATGTTGCAATTGCTCTCCAACCTGTGCAAAAATGCAATAGAAGCCATGCCGAAGGGCGGAAACCTCACCATCCGGATAGAAGAAGAAGAAGAAAACATTGTGTTTTTTATAGAAGATACCGGAGAAGGCATCCCCAAAGAGAACCTTGACAAGATTTTTGAACCCTTCTTTACGACCAAAGGAATCGGTAAAGGAACAGGTTTGGGGTTGGCTACAATTTACGGTATTGCCAAAATGCATAATGGTACAATTACCGTAGATTCCAATACAGATCCCGAACAAGGTCCAACGGGTACATCATTTAAAGTAACCATCCCCCGCTATGCCAAAGCAAATAAATAAAACTTAAATCAAGCCATTATGGAAGAAGGAAAAACAATATTTTTAGTTGATGACGATACAGATTATCTGTTTCAACTGCAGCACACGATCAAGAAGTTTGGTTTTGACGTAATAACAGCAGAAAGCCAAAAAGAAGCTGAAAAAAAGCTGGAGAACTTCAAGCCCGACCTGGCCATTTATGATCTTATGATGGAAAACGATGACAGTGGCTTTATTCTCAGCTACAAGACAAAAAGCAAATATCCGGATGTCCCGATTATCATTGCTACGGCTGTAGCATCAGAAACAGGGATTTCCTTTGATTTGCAGTCGGAATCGGAGCGCAAATGGATTAAAGCGGATTTATATCTGGAAAAAGGAATTCGCAGTGATCAACTGCACCGGGAAATAAATAAACTTTTAAAGATATAATATCTTTGCACATTCGGAACCTGTATCTTTGAAACAACCTAAGACTGCAGTAAATTTTATGCATCAACGCTACAGGAGGCAAAAGATTCACTTTTTACTAGAGAAATAATAAATTATGGAAAAACTGAAAGTGTTAGTTGTGGATGATGAGCCGGGCATACGCTCCGGTATAAATCGTATATTGCGTAAATTTTCAGTAGATTATCCATTTATGGATGATGTCATTGGATTTGATCTGGAAATGGCTCCCACAGGAGAGGAAGCCATCGAAATCATCAATAAGGAGCAAACCGATATCGTTTTGTTGGACAACAAACTTCCGGGCATACAGGGCAACGACGTATTGGAGTATATCAATCAAAAACAATTCGATACATATGTGATTATCATCACGTCGCATGCATCTCTGGAAGTAGCTATACGGGCTACCAAAAACGGAGCTTACGACTTTGTTCCCAAACCTTTTACGCCTCAGGAACTAAAGTCTTCCATGGAAAATGTAACGCGACAGATATTCCTGCGACGTATGACTTCAAAACTGAATAAAGAAGGAAAGCAAATTCGGTTTCAGTTTCTTTCCGTCATGTCGCACGAACTAAAAGCACCTATCAATGCGGTAGAAGGCTATCTTAAAATGATGAAACAACAGGAGTTTGGCGAAAACATCAAAGACTATGAGGAATTGATCGCCCGCATGGAAAAACGTATGGAAAACATGCGGAATCTTATCATGGATATGCTGGATTTAACACAAATCGAATCCGGAAAGAAAAGCCGGGAGCTTTCCACAATTAACCTTACGGATATAGCAGAATCATCCATCGACATGATGAAACCCTATGCCATTCAAAAAGATGTTACTATCAATTTAAACAGTCCAGAAAAACTCGAATTGCAAGCCGACCCCGATGAGCTGGAAATCATTTTAAACAATTTAATTTCCAATGCCATAAAATACAACAAGCAAGGAGGAACTGTAGACTGTTACATTCGTCAAAACAAAGGGTTCGCCACCATAACCGTGACAGACACGGGTATTGGAATGGATAAAACAGAACAGACCAAATTATTCAACGAATTTGTCAGGATAAAAAACGAAAAAACAAAAAATATAAGTGGCAGTGGACTGGGACTATCCATTGTCAGGAAGCTTGTGGATATTTATAACGGCGACATTCACGTTACCAGCAAACCTGACGAAGGGTCTTCTTTCACTGTAACACTCCCTGTTTATACTAACACAGGCAAAGAAGCAAAACAAGATAATCCGGAACAGCAAGAAAATCAGAATTAAACCAATAAACCAAAAGCATGTAAAAATGAAAAAACTACCGGAAAAAACAGTAGAGCGATTAAGCCAATACCGCCGGATTTTATTAAAGGAAAAAGAAACCGGCAAAACCCACATCTTTTCCCATGAACTGGCAAACTTATTACATATTACACCGGTACAGGTTCGGCGTGATATTATGCTTATCGGACATACCGGCACTTTACGCAAAGGCTATGAAATTGATGAACTGGTAAGATCAATCGGTGATATTATTGATTGTAAAACCGAACAAAAAGTGGCCATTATCGGAGCCGGGAATTTGGGAAAAGCAATCATGGGCTATCTAAAAGGCAAACGTACTAAACTTACGTTAAAAGCAGCTTTTGACGTTAACCCCGACAAAGTAGGCCGTGTAATATCAGGCATACGCTGTTATCATATTGATGAGATGAAAGATATAATACAAAAAGAAAATATCACAATCGCTATTTTAACCGTTCCCGGCGATCAGTCGAAAAAGGTAGCAGACGAGTGCATTCAGGCAGGGATTAAAGGTATAATGAACTATACGCCCACACCCATCAATGTGCAACCTCACGCTTATCTGGAAGAATATGACATGATCACTTCTATAGAAAAAGTAGCCTTTTTCTCCAAAGGATAAAATAAAAGTACAGATTTGACTTACAATCCTGACAAGGAAGAGCCGGGGATAAAAGAATTAAGTATTGATTAAATCAATTTTAGAAATATGAAACGAGCATGTTTACTTTAAACACACAAGAAAATGATTAAATCTAAGCTATTGCATGCGAGTTCCATAACACCTATTTAATAAAAATTAATCATATGAAACCTCCATGGCGCGGCGTTCGGCACACAGGAGAATGATTAAATGCGAAGCCGCGATTTGGCGATGATGCGAACTGAGCGTCCCGATAGCTATCGGGATAAGAGACTTAAGAGAACTAAGCGAACGAAGCGACTAAGAGAATGAGTAGTGAGTAGTGAGTGGTGAGTGGTGAGTGGTGAGTTGGCGATGATGCGAGATTGCGGTGATGGGTATCTTGAATTATGAATTACGAATTACGAATTATGAATTACATTTGCGAATAAGAATATACTAAATCCGCGTTAATTGGTGTGTAATTAGAGAAATTAGCGGACAAACAACGAACAAGGAACACGGAACAAAATTTTAGACATATGAAACCTCCATGGCGAAATTTTTTTCGACACATAGGAGAATGATTAAAGGGCTGGACGAGTTGGATAATGCAAAGGAAACAATGACATTTATTGTCATTAGTAGTCATTGGTAGTCATTGGTAGTCATTAATGGTCATTTTCTATACTTCTGTGTCTGGCTGCTGTTAAATATAACTGTCTCAGAAAGCCCTGAAGTAAATGACTTATAATGTAGTAAAGCAAAATGAC
>JAIPBW010000035.1 GCA_021738505.1 Bacteroidales bacterium
AAAGTAAGTGTTTAGTTCATAATGTTCAAGTTCAAGGCTTGCGAAGTATTTAAAACCAAGGAGTCCCGATTGGAACATCGGGATGACTGTTTTAAATACGAGCATAACGCAGAAATTGGACATTATGGACAAACACTAATTAAAATCAACCTGCGATGAGTATAATAACAATAAAGAATCTGGAAAAAGTCTATAATTCAGTAGCCGTGCCTGTGCATGCGCTTAATGGGATAGATTTAAATTTTGATAAAGGAGAGTTTGCGGCTGTGGTTGGCCCCTCCGGCTCGGGAAAAACTACCTTACTGAATATTGTAGGAGGGCTTGATATTCCTTCTAAAGGCGAAGTTATCATTAATGATTTTAACCTGGCCAATTTTTCACCTTCGGATTTGATTGATTTTCGACTGAAGAACATAGGTTTTGTCTTTCAGGCTTATAATCTTATTCCGGTGATGACAGCCCGGGAAAATGTCGAGTTTATTATGCATCTCCAAAAAAAACCTTTAAAAGAACGAAGGCAGCGAGCTGAACAATTGCTTAAGGCAGTTGGTCTAAGTGAACGAATGGATAGCCGTCCGTCTAAATTGTCAGGCGGACAACAACAACGCGTTGCAGTGGCCAGAGCCCTGGCCTCGAAACCTAAATTTGTGCTGGCGGATGAACCTACGGCTAACCTCGATTCCGAAACGTCTGAAAATTTATTGGATATTATGGAAAAATTAAATAAGGAAGAAGGGATCACGTTTGTTTTCTCCACGCATGATCAGCGCGTCGTAGATAAGGCCAGAAGGGTTGTTACTATTGAAGACGGAAAAGTTAAAGAAGACCGGAATACATAAAACGAACAATAACTAAAGGAAAAATTAAAAGGTTGATTGTCAGAAAAAATAATCGCATCCATCTACATCAATCTTTTATCAAAATAAAATAATGTAAAATTATGAAGCGAGGGTTTGTAGTCATAATGCTATTTGCTTTAATTGTTAACGTAAATGGTCAAACAGAGGATGTTGAATTCAGCGGGTATATAAAAAGTTTACAGACAGTGATTAACCCCAGTGATCAAACATTTTTACAGGATGAAATCTTTACTGATAATCTTTTGCATAACCGCTTAAATTTCGCGTATTATCCTAATAATCAATTAAATTTTACTTTAGAAGGTCGTAACCGATTGATGTTTGGAGAGCTTGTTAAACTGATGAATGGACTCGGGAATTCCCCCAATAGGTATGCTGAAATGTTGAATAAGGATGATGGGTTTTTAGACTTGTCAGAGTCAATTTTTTACGGTAATGGTTATATCCTCCACTCCATGGTTGACCGGATGTATGTGGATTATACAATTAACAATTGGCATTTTCGGGCCGGACGTCAAAGAATAAACTGGGGTATCAATATGATCTGGAATCCGAATGACATTTTTAATACATTCAATTATTTTGATTTTGATTATGAAGAGCGCCCCGGCACAGATGCCATGAAAGTACAATATTATACAAGTCCCGCATCCTCTGCTGAAATCGTATGGCAAGCCGGCAAAGACTGGAATGAAATGGCCATAGCAGGTATGTATCGGTTTAATAAATTTGGCTACGACTGGCAATTTCTTGGAGGATATAAAAAAAGAGATGCAATAATAGGAGCTGGCTGGACCGGACATATTGGTGGCGCAGGATTCAGAGGAGAGGCTACCTGGTTTCAACATGAGGCTAACCTGAAAGATACTACCGGACAATTGGTGGCCTCTGTCAGTGTGGATTATATGTTCCCGAATAGTTTTTACCTGAATGGCGGATTTTTATACAATAGTGAAGGAACTAAAGGTAAGGCTTCCAGATCGCAAATGTTTATGACCAATCAGGATTTGTCAGTGAAAACGTTAACGCCTTCAAAGTCAGAAGTATTTTTGCAAATGAGTTATCCCGTTACTCCTTTGTTACATGCAGATATTTCCACAATTATTAATCCTTTTGACGGATCATGGTTTTCCGGGCCTACCGTTACATATTCATTAGGTCAAAATCTTGATGTTATGGTGACTTCACAATTGTTTTTTGGAGAAGAAAACACTGAATATGGCGATGTCGGACAATTGTATTATCTACGGTTGAAATATAACTTTTGATAATTTAGGGTAAACAGTCCTATATCTTTTTATTAAATTCGTTCGCAATAATAGAAAAACAAAAAAGACTAAACTATGGAAAAAATACTGGAATCCGGTTTTTGGGCTGAATTGCTCAAGGGTGCACAAGAATGGTTAATCCATCAATTACCGGGAATATTAATTCTCGTGGTTTTATTTATTATTGCTATGAAAAGCGTTTCGTTTTTCACAAAAAAACTTAAGAAGTCTATTTTAAGGCGAAGTGAAAAAGTTTCGCAGTCTGAAAAAAGAGAATCAGAAAAAAGAGTAGAAACTTTAGCATCCATAATTTATGGGTTGGTCAGGATCATCTTATGGGTTATATTTATCATGATATTATTGCAAAAATTTGGGATTAATATTGCTCCGATTATAGCAGGTGCCGGGATAATTGGTTTGGCTGTAGGTTTTGGAGCCCAGGAGTTGGTTCGCGATTTTATTTCAGGATTTTTTGTGATCCTTGAAGACCATATGCGTACCGGAGATGTGGCTATTATAAACGGAACGGGTGGATTGGTAGAAAAAATGGAATTCAGAACAACAACCCTTCGCGATTTTTCCGGCGTGGTTCATGTATTTCAAAATGGAAAAATTAGTTCAATATCCAATATGACAAAAGATTGGTCTGCAATGGTATTTGATGTGGGTGTAGCTTATAAAGAAGACCCGCAACAGGTGATGGATATTATGAAGAGAGTGGGCGATGAGTTGTATAATGATCCGGAGTATAGTGAATATATAATAGAACCCATCGAGGTCTTTGGTTTAGATAAATTTGCAGATAGTGCTCTTGTTATTAAAGCCCGTTTAAAAACCATACCTATTCAGCAATGGATGGTTGGCAGGGAATTCCGTAAACGTCTGAAAAAAGCTTTCGATCAAAACAATATCGAAATACCATTCCCACACACTACAGTATACTGGGGAGATAAAATTAATCCACTAAAACTGGATGTTACGGATCAGATTTTAAACAAAATCGAAGCAAACCAGTAGTTGAATATAATATGTAGTTTTGGAGTCTATGTTGAAAAAAAATAATACTTACTGATATATCAGCAAGTTGCCGGATAAATGCTCTCTGTGTGGGGGCTTTCCATTGAATATTCAGGGAGTGAAAATAACTTTGTTCCATCGTGAGCTATGGAAAAAAAGTTATTAACCACATTTTTTCTATATTTGCCTTCGGAAAAACCAGGAACAAAAGAGAAAAATTTACGGAATAAAAGATATGAGCTTTAGGATTTTAGTACTAGTAAAACAGGTCCCTGATACCCGTAATGTGGGTGAAGATGCTATGAAAGCAGATGGGACCGTTAACCGGGGCGCATTACCAGCAATCTTCAACCCGGAAGATATGAATGCCTTGGAAATGGCTTTGAAAGTAAAAGATTATCATCCGGATACGGAAGTGATTGTTATGACAATGGGGCCAACACGTGCAGCAGACATTATACGCGAGTCCATGTATCGGGGCGCTGACGATGGATACTTGCTTACAGACAGGAAATTTGCCGGGTCAGACACTCTGGCTACTTCCTATACATTAGCTGCTGGTGCTCGAAAATTACAACCATTTGATGTGTTAATCGCCGGACGACAAGCTATTGACGGAGATACTGCTCAGGTAGGACCCCAGGTGGCTGAGAAACTGAAGCTGCCGCAAATTACCTATGCGGAGAATATTGAGAAAATTTCGAAAACAAAAATTACAGTCAAACGTCGCCTGGATAGAGGTGTGGAAGAAGTTGCCGTGAAAATGCCCGTTGTACTTACGGCTCATTCCTCTGCAGATCCCTGCAGACCAAGAAATGCTAAACGGTTGCTTAAATTTAAAAATGCACGCACAATCGGCGAATTGCAGAATGAAACTGAAGACTACACCAATATGGGTAATGCTAAATCCGTTCATAAGATCAGTGAATGGACTGTTGATGACTTGGATATAAATCCTGAAAATTTAGGTCTTCAGGGTTCTCCAACCAAAGTGAAAAAAATTGAAAATGTTGTCTTCAAACAAAAAGATTCGGTGAAATTGTCGGAATCTGATGAAGACATTGAGAAATTAATGAAAGATTTGATTACAAGTCATGTAATCGGATAGTTACTAATGAAAAATCCATTAACCGTGAATAATATATTTGTTTATTGCGAAATTTCAGAAGAAGGTAAGGTTGCTGATGTAAGTCTCCAGCTACTGACAAAAGGCCGCCAACTAGCAGGAGAGCTGGGCGTTAAGCTTGAGGCAGTGGTTATTGGTTCCGACCTTGGGGATACTGTGAAAGAAGTCAAACCCTATGGTGTTGATATCCTGCATTTAGCCGAAGATAAACGTTTGTTTCCCTATACAACTTTACCTCATGCCAGCATCGTTTCTAAGTTATTCAAAGAACGCGAACCCGAAATAGCATTACTTGGAGCTACCCCAACCGGTCGTGACCTTGCCCCACGAGTTGCTTCTACATTGAAATGCGGACTTACTGCAGACTGTACAAGCCTGGTATTTGGCGATCACCACGACAAGAAGAGGGATGTCAAATATGAGAACCTCTTGTATCAGATAAGACCGGCCTTCGGTGGAAATATTATTGCTACGATCATCAACCCGGATACACGCCCGCAAATGGCTACCGTCAGAGAAGGAGTGATGAAGTTAGAGAAGGTTTCAGCACCGAAAGACCCCGAGGTTTATAACCTTAACGTGGAAGAATATGTCAATAAAGGAGATTTTGTTATTGACATTGTTGAACGTCATATCGAAGAGAAAAAAGTTAATATTACAGGTTCACAAATAATTGTGAGTGGTGGTTATGGCGTGGGTTCGGCAGCTAATTTTAAGTTACTTTATGAATTGGCTGATGTTTTAGGCGCAGATGTTGGAGCTTCTCGTGCAGCTGTTGATGCGGGGTTTACTGAACATGAAAGACAAGTCGGCCAAACCGGAGTTACGGTTCGTCCCAAATTGTATATTGCCTGCGGCATTTCCGGAGCCGTGCAACACCGCGCCGGAATGGAACATAGTGCTAAAATTATTTCCATTAATCCGGATGCAGAAGCACCAATTAACCAAATTGCTGATTATGCTATCAATGGCAAGGTGGAGGAAGTTCTTCCAAAAATGATTAAATATTATCGCAAATACGCGAAGTAAAACAGAAAAAACGTAAATAATGGCTAATTTTTTCACAGATAATAAGCATTTGAAATTTCACCTTTCGCATCCTTTGATGAAGAAGATCGTAGAATTGAAAGAGCGAAATTTTGAAGATTACGAAACATACGACGATGCTCCCAAAGACTTTGAAGATGCTTTGGATAATTTTGAAAAGGTACTGGATATTATTGGCGAAATTGCCGGTGATACAATTGCAGAAAATGCAGAAGATGTGGATGCTACCGGAGCAAAAGTAGTAGATAATCATGTAGAATATGCTGAGGGCACTAAAGAAAATATTGAAAAGCTTAAAAATGCCAATCTTTTTGGGCTTTCATTGCCCAGGAAATATTTAGGGCTGAACTTTCCCATTGTACCTTATGTTATGTCAGCCGAAATAATTTCCCGTGCTGATGCAGGATTTGCCAATATCTGGGGGCTACAGGATTGCGCAGAGACTATTCACGAATTTGCTGATGAGGAAATGCGTCAGGAGGTGCTACCACGTTTTAACCGTGATGGTATAACGGCAGCTATGGATCTTACGGAGCCGGATTCCGGTTCTGATTTGCAATCTGTACAGTTGAAAGCACATTATGATGAGCAAAAGGGAACCTGGATGCTTAATGGTGTCAAGCGCTTTATTACCAATGGAGATGCAGATGTAGCGCTTGTTTTGGCTCGATCGGAAGAGGGAACAAAAGATGGCCGTGGATTATCACTCTTCCTTTATGATAAAAAGGCAGATAAAATGTCTGTTCGACGCGTGGAGAACAAACTTGGCATTAAAGGATCCCCCACATGTGAGCTTGTTTTTAAAGATGCTCCGGCAGAACTAATCGGAAACCGTAAGATGGGCTTGATCAAATATGTTATGGCCCTGATGAATTCAGCCCGGCTTGGCGTCGGTGCCCAGTCAGTGGGTATCGCTGAAGCTGCCTATCGGGAAGCTTTAACCTATGCTCACGACAGGGAACAATTCGGATCTGCAATCATTAAATTTCCTGCTGTTTATGAAATGCTGACGGATATGGAAACCAAAGTTGCAGCTATGCGATCATTATTATATGAAACAAGCCGTTATGTGGATATTTATAAAACTTACCAATTTATAAGTGAAGATCGAAAGCTGGAAAAAGAAGAACGTCAGGAAATGAAAAAATATCAGCGTCTGGCTGATGTATTTACGCCTTTAACGAAGTTGTTTTCCAGTGAGTATGCCAACCAGGTTGCTTATGATGCTTTGCAGGTACATGGTGGTTCGGGGTATATGAAAGATTATCCTGTTGAACGCATTTTCCGCGATGCCCGTATTACCAATATTTATGAAGGTACCTCCCAGCTGCAGGTTGTCGCTGCTATCCGGGGAGTGGGTAATGGAACATTTTTGAACGTCATGAATGACTTTAGTGAAAATAAAGTGAAGCCGGAACTGGAATATCTGCAAAAAATGTTGGGCAAAATGAAAGACCAATATGAAAAAGCAGTACGTAAAGTAAGGGATATGGAAGATGACGAATACTGGGACTTCCATGCCCGCAGGCTTGTGGAAATGGCAGGAAATATTATTATTGGACATCTGTTGTTGGCCGATTCAAATCGCGATCAGGAATATGATAAAGCCGCCTCGTTGTTTATTAATAAAGGACGATCCCAAAATATTCAGCATTACAGCTATATTAATAATATTGGAATTAGGGAGTTAGGTGATTTTAAAAAATAATAATTAGTAGTAATTACAAAAAAGGGCAAGTGTACTGATAAAGTAAGCTTGTCCTTTTTTTGTTTATCCCGGGATCAAATTCCGTTTTTATTCGGTTAGGCTGGTTTTTCAAGCTATGCGATTAGATCTGGTAGAAATAACTTTATAATTTTTGCAGTATAAGTAGGCATTACTGAAAATTTGAATAAAACTATAGTAACATAGGAAAAGAGCAAACTAAAAAGAAGAATCAAAAGCTTAATACAGCTATTAGGGATTGAAAAAAATTAGATTTTTAAAAATGAAAACTTATCTTTGTCGTTTAATCAATATCTTATGGACATAAAACAAACAATAAAAGCTTCTATCAATACAAAAGAAAAACTATTCCATGATGAAGTATTATTGGAGAAGATAGAAATGGCTGCCCAAAAGATGGTCGAATGTTTTAAACAGGACCAGAAAGTACTTTTGTGTGGCAACGGAGGTAGTGCAGCCGATGCGCAACATATAGCAGCTGAATTGTCCGGGAAGTTTTATCATGACCGTGAGCCGCTCTATGCAGAAGCATTGCATGTGAATACTTCGTATTTGACAGCGGTAGCTAACGATTATAGTTTTGAAGATGTATATGCACGGATGCTAAAAGCAGCCGGCAGGAAAGGAGATATATTGATCGGGTTTTCTACTTCAGGAAATTCGGAAAATATTGTGCGTGCTCTGAAGACAGGCAAAGAACAGGGAATGTTTACCATTGCCTTAACAGGGAACACCGGTGGTCGATTAAGCGAAATAGTTGAACTGTTAATAAATGTTCCTGATAATGATACACCAAGGATACAGGAAGCTCATGGACTTATTGGACATATTTTATGTCAGTGGGTGGAAGAAGTTTTATTTAGTAATAAAGCGGATAACTGATGCAGCGAAAAAACCGGAGATCACTAAGTCAGGTTGATAGGGTATGGTCGCTTTTTTTGGACCGGGATGGAGTGATTAACCAACGAATTTGGGATGGTTATGTAACAAATAAAGAAGATTTTCAATTTATTGAGGGAGTGCAAGAAGCCTTGAAAATATTTTCAGATATCTTTCAACATATTGTTGTCGTTACAAACCAACAAGGTATTGGTAAAGGATTAATGAAAACCGAAGATTTAGATATTGTCCATGAGAAAATGCTTAAAAGCGTTGAAGAAACCGGAGGGCGAATAGACAACGTTTATTTTTGTCCGGATTTAAAGGAACATCAGCCATTTTGTCGTAAACCTCAGGTTGGCATGGCACTGCAGGCTCAAAAAGATTATCCTGAGATTAATCTGAAAAAATCTATAATGGTAGGAGATACGTTAAACGATATGATTTTCGGACGAAGACTAAATATGATTACTGTTTTGGTTGGCAAAGATCAACAGTTAACAGGAGATCATTATAAATTTATAGATTATAGCTTTGATAATTTATTGCAATTTGCTAAAACCATATATAATCAGGTTAACTCTAAAAATTGCGTTTGACTGGATGACTAAAAAATCGGGTGTTCAAAAAAAATTTCCCGGAAGACGAACGCAAATTAATGAATGATATTTATTCCCTAACGTTGGGGCATGTCGTATATAAAATAAATCAGACTATGAATAAAATGCGTATCAGCAATTATTTGCTAATTTTTTTGCTTTTTTTTACTCAGGTTCTGTTTGCACAGGTAAATGAACATGATGATAATGGCAAAAAGCACGGAAAATGGAAAGTAAAAGATAATTACGGAAAGCTTAAATATGAAGGAGAATTTGACCATGGAGAACCCGTTGGAAAATTTGTCCATTATCATGATAACCAAAAAGTAAAAACGGTAGCTATCTATTCCGATTCGTCCAATATAGTGCGCGTTAAGGAATACCATAAAAACGGTAAAATAATGGCTGAGGGAAAGTATCTTAATAAAGAAAAAGACAGCACCTGGTTATATTATAATAACCGGGGAGAACTTATTAAACGGGAGTTTTTTAAGGAAGGAATAGAAGATAGCACCTGGGTAGCTTATTATGGAAAAACAGGAGGTGTGCTTGAGAAAATTACCTATCGGAATGGTGAAGAGCATGGTAAATGGAAGCAATATTTCGAAAATGGCAACCTGAAGTTCGAAATTTCTTATGAAAATGGAACGATGCATGGAATGTATAAGATATATTATCCATCAGGGGAACTTTACAAAAAAGGAAATTACAAAGACGGATATAAAGACAGTATTTGGATTACGAAAAATAAGGAAGGCGATGTGGTGAAAAAAGTCATGTGGAGAGATGGATATGATGAAGTGCTGATGGATAGTATAGAAACAGAAGAAGAGGCTGAAAAGGGTGAGATAACAGAGCCTAAAGAAAGAATGAAAAATCTAAATCAACCCCGGTATTAAAATGTCTATACAAAATAAAAACCTTGCTGATGCTTTAGCAAGGTTTTTATTGTTTTATGTTTTTTTAGTTTAACTTTGGATCGGATGGTAATTTTGTCCAGATTTCAAATTCCTTACCCAGGCTTTTTACAATTGATTTCCAAAAAGATTCGTTCGTTTGTCGCATGATCTCTTGAGGTGTTGTGTCCGTTACAACCCAGGATTTTCGTTCCAGCTCTTCTTCCAACTGATTTTCGCTCCAGCCGGAATATCCCAAAAAGAAACGAATATTCTCCGGATGGATTTTCTTTTCATACATTAATGTTTTTACGTCTTCTACACTTCCCCCGTAATATAATCCAGGCATAATTTTTTGACTATCCTTGATTTGATCTCCTAAGGTATGAATAAAAAATATAGATTGTGGACTTACCGGACCTCCCATATAAACCGGAGCCTCAAAATCGGGGAAGTTTTCAACGATTTGGTTAAAGGAAAATTCGATGGGTTTGTTCAGGATTAAACCAAACGATCCTTCTTCACTGTAATCTGCTAACAGCACTACGGAACGTTTAAAAAACATATCCTGTAAAAAAGGCTCTGATAATAAAAGCCTTCCCTTTGCCGGGGCTAGTTTATTTGGTACATTTGATAGTATTTTGTCAATTGAGTTCATAAAAATGTTTTTTTTATGGCTTAAATTATGTATCTTTGATTACTCTATTTTAAAATAACAAAAACAATACCATCTCACGAAATCTGGACCTTTATCTATCGCATTATAACACATGGTTCGTTTTAAGTGATTGATTCATCGTTTTTTAGTATTGACTTGATAAATTACAGACCTATGAAAAGCATGCCTGCAAGTGACAAATATACATACCTGAGAAAGCAATTTCAAGCTTTCTATTATGAAGGGTTTGAAGTTGTCCAAAATGAAAATGAGTTAAAAATTAAGTTTGAGTTTTATCTGGATAATGCATATGCTTTTCATCCTGAAATGACAGTCAAGATAAATAATCAGTTTAAGGCAACTAAATTGTCAAAAGCTCAACTGGATGAATTAGTTTTTCATATCGGGATGGTGGAGTTGATAAGTTACTGGAAAGCAGCTTGTCCTGAGAAGGTTGTCATCAAGCCTTTTCATTTGAATGAAGAGCAAATTCAATTTTGGAAAAAAATATATTTTCATGGACTGGGAGAATTTTTTTATACAAATAATATCCAAACGGATATAGATCAGTTTATGGATATTGAGCCAGTGTCAAAATATCATCCGGAGAAACAAATTTATCATACAACCAATCACTATATCATTCCCGTAGGCGGAGGAAAAGACTCTGTTGTTACCCTGGAGCTTCTTAATGCTTTTGTCAATCAAAAGAAAGATATCATACCTTTTATAATGAATCCCAGAGAAGCGTCCTTAGACACAGCTAAAATAGCAGGATTTGAACAAGATGAAGTGTTTGTTATTGAAAGATCAATCGATCCGGCTTTGTTAAAACTTAACGAAGAGGGTTTTTTAAATGGACATACGCCATTTTCGGCTTTGTTGGCGTTTACTTCTTTGTTGGTATCCGCGGTTACTTCTCATCGATATATTGCGTTGTCCAATGAAAGCAGTGCCAACGAATCATCCGTTGCCGGGACACAAATTAATCACCAATATAGCAAATCTCTTGAGTTTGAAAATGACTTTCGGCGCTATGTGAAAACATATATCTCGGAGGATTTTGAATATTTTAGTTTCCTTCGGCCATTAACGGAATTTCAGATAGCGCGTCTTTTTTCTGAGTTTAATCAATACTTCGATGTTTTCAAAAGTTGTAATGTGGGTAGTAAAGAAGATAAATGGTGTGGGAAATGTCCCAAATGTCTGTTTACATATATGATTTTATCGCCATTTGTCCCGTCTGAAAGACTGCAAAATATAATAGGACACGATTTACTGAATGATCCGGATCATATTCAAAACTATATGGAATTGACCGGGCAGACAGACCAAAAGCCGTTTGAATGTGTCGGCACGGTTAACGAAGTGAATATAGCCTTGACACTGACGGCTAAACAAATGAATGAATCTGACGAGATGCCTTTGCTTTTGCAGAAATTCAAACAAACTCCAATGTATGAAAAATATAAAGAGAGTGTCGAGCCCGATTGGGTATTAAGTGAAGGACTCCATGAGAATAATCTGCCTGAAGTGCTTTTGGATAGGTTGAGACACTATTTAGTAAAAGTATATTGTTAAAATGAATAAAATAAAAGATAATCTCAAAGATAAGCATGTCTGTGTTCTTGGCTACGGTCGTGAAGGGCAATCAACGTTACGATGGATATGGAAATATTATTTTAATGATATTAAATCCCTTACAATAGCAGATCAAAATCCTACTTCATTGTATGGAGAAGAATTGGAAAAATGCAACTGTGATTTAAAGTATGGCTATGATTATCTTTCCGGAATTGATAATTACGATATTATCATAAAATCACCTGGTATAAATCTAAGCAAAACGGAAGAATATATCCCCGAAGAAAAAATTACATCTCAATCGGATATATTTTTACAGGAATTTGGAGATCAGTGTGTAGGAGTGACCGGGACGAAAGGTAAAAGTACAACAAGCACTTTGATATATTCCATGCTTCTGGCAGCCGGCAAAAAAGCATTGCTTCTGGGAAACATAGGGGAACCGCCTCTTGATTTTTGGGAAAAAATTGAGGATGAAACAACCATTGTTTTTGAGTTATCCTCACATCAACTGGAGCATATTGAAAAAGGCCCGGGCATTGCTCTTCTGCTTAATCTTTTTCAGGAACATCTGGATCACTATGTGGATTTTCGTCATTATCAATTGGCTAAATTTAATATCGCACTCAAACAAAACGATTTTGCAACACTAATCACCCACTATGATGACAAGCGAATACAGCGCTTGATTGACGAAACCGAGATACATCGAGAGTTGTTGTATTTTTCTTTGCAGAAGCATAACCATGATGGAATGTACTTGCAGGGGGATAACATCATCTATTCCCGGAAAGAGAAAGAAGTAATTTTTGCCGATTATAAAAAGCTGGAATTTTTGAAAGGAAAGCATAATTTGCTAAATGTAATGGCTGCTGCTTTGGCTGCATTGCAATTGGGATGCGAGACAGAAGTGTTGCAAGAGGCAGTGTATGAATTTAAAGGTTTACAGCACCGGATGGAATATGTTGGCACAAAACAAGGGATTTCTTATTATAATGACGCAATTGCGACTATCCCGGAAGCTACAATCGCTGCCGTGGAGGCTTTAGGAAATGTAGGAACACTGATATTAGGAGGCTTTGATCGGGGGATAGATTATTCAGATTTAGCTGAATTTTTACGTTATGCAGAACTGAACAATATTGTTTTTATGGGCCCTGCCGGAGAGCGTGTCTTAGAGCTTATGCAAAATTCATCGAATGAGATTTCTCCAAAACTCTTTCAGGCAGATAACCTGAATATAGCAGTGGATTATGCGCGAAAGAATACAGCGACAGGAAAAATTTGTTTGTTGTCCCCGGCAGCTTCTTCTTATGATAAATTCAGGAATTTTGCGGAAAAAGGAGATGCATTCCGAAGGTTAGTGTCTGAAATACAAGACGAAGGCTGACCGGTTTATTTTTCCCTTGCTTCTTCTTTCCAGAATTTTTCTTCCAATAATTTCGAACTTTTTATGCTTCTACGGTACCATTCTGTTTCCAGCTCTATTATTTCATTTTCGGAGAGTGTCCAGGGGATATCTGATTTGCGTAGACGTTGCATAAGACTATATGCACAAATTGCTGCCGAAACACTGATATTATAACTTTCCGTAAACCCATACATAGGAATTTGCACGTATTGGTCAGAATGCTGAATAGCTGTATCGCTTAATCCGGAAAGCTCGGTACCAAACAACAGCGCAACTGGTTTTTCCAGCGGGAGCTGCTCTAAAGTAACCTCATTTTTATGGGGAGTGGTGGAAACAATTGTATAGCCGCGAGATTTCAGATGATTTATACAGGATAAAGTGTTTTCTTTCTCTTTGCTATGTCTATGAAGGGTCAACCATTTTGAAGAACCCAATGCAATATCATTCGTTGGTTTAAAAGTATTGGAGTTTTCAATTATATGGACATCTTGTATACCATTGATCTCACAACTCCTTAATACTGCACTCGCATTATGGCCCTGATATATATTTTCCAGAGCAAAGGTGATATGACGTGTTCGATGCTGCAAGACAGTCCGGATTCTTTCAGCTCGTTGACTGGTAATAAAGGAATGTAAATATTCTCGTAACTTTTTGGTTTGTTCAATGTTCATAATCGAGATAACATAAAAAAAGCTGCCCTGCTAAGGCAGCTTCAAAATTGTTCTTCCAGCGTTTTAGTTTACCATATCAGATAATTCACTGCCTGGTTTAAACTTAACAACTTTTTTCGCTGGAATTTGGATTTCTTTACCCGTTTGTGGGTTTCTTCCTTTTCTTGCTGATCTTTTGGTTACTGAGAATGACCCAAAACCTACGAGTGAGATACGATCACCTTTTTTAAGTGCTTTTGAGGTAGTTCCAATAAAAGCATCCAGTGCTTTTTTAGCATCAGCTTTTGTCATGTTAGCTTCGGAAGCAATTGCTTCGATTAATTCTGCTTTGTTCATGTTTACTTGTTTTTTTGGTTAAAAGGTTAAGAACACCCGCAAATATAAGGGAAATGATAAAAAAGGCAAGAGAAAAGCCCGAAAATTCGCAGTTTTGTTAATAACTAAGGGGTTTTGTTAATAACTTCGGGGTGTTTACGGGGGATTCAAAGGGATTTTTACGGGTAAATCATTCAATTTTCCAATTTTCATCAATAGGGAATCCACGTAAAAATTCCTGAATTGTCATTTTTTTCCGTCCGCTAAGCTGCAATTCTAAGATTTGAATGTACCCTTCTGCAGTAGTAATATCCATGTACTTTTTTCCGTCAGTAAGTAATTTCCCACAGGAATAATGATGTTTATCTTTTATGGCGGCGATCTCAAATATCTTTAGTTGGTTTTTTTTACCGTCAGGGGAGATAAGGAAAGTATGTGCTGCGGGATAAGGACTTAGCCCTCTGATGAAATTCCGCAGCTGGACCATCTTTTTTCTACACCATGGAATATGACAGTCTTCCCGGAATATTTTGGGAGCCATTTTATTTTCGGTTACCCCATCGTAAAGCTCGTTTTGAGGTATTGTTTTATAATTACCGGATTCAATGGCTTTCGCTGTTTTTGCTATTAATTCCGAACCTTGTAGCATCATGCGGTCATGAAGCATACCTGCGTTATCTTCCGGATGGATCTGCGTTTTCGTCTGAAAAATAATCTGTCCGGTATCGATATTTTCGTTGATGAAAAATGTCGTTAATCCGGTTTCTTTTTCCCCGTTAATGATGGCATGATTGATAGGGGCAGCTCCACGATATGCAGGCAATAATGAAGCATGAAGGTTCACGGTTCCTTTGTGTGGTAGTTGCCAGACTTGTTTGGGCAACATCCGGAAGGCAACTACAAATTGAATGTCGGGGTTTAGCGCTTTTAGTTCTTTATGAAAATCCTGGCATTTCAGGTTTTCCGGTTGAAGAACGGGAAGTTGTTTGCGTAAAGCAAATTGCTTAATAGCGGAGGATTGTAATTTCTTACCTCTTCCTGCCGGCTTGTCGGGAGCTGTTACTACAGCAACAATGTTAAAACCTTCGTCAAACAATGCTTTTAAGCTTGCTACAGCAAACTCCGGTGTTCCAAAAAAAACTATACGGTCGCGTTTTGCCATTACAGAATGTTATTAATTCTTGAATGGATAAATCTATGAATTAACGAGGGGGATGGTAAGATATGTTATATCTGCAAATCTTCATTTTCCGGTAATGAGTCACTGAGAAGCTTGTATTCCAGTGAAAGCATTTTAAGAACCGTAGAAGCCGCTTCTATACCTTTATTTCCATGTTTACCACCGGAGCGTTCCAAAGCTTGCTCCTGATTGTCTGTTGTTAACACACCAAAAATAACCGGAGTATTATAATCCAAAGAAACCCGGTTTATACCATGTGATACAGCCTGGCTTATGAATTCAAAGTGGCGGGTTTCTCCCTGAATAACAGCTCCAAGGCAAATGACAGCATCTACCTCTGCATGTTCTACCATAAATTGAGCTCCTAATGGAAGTTCATAACTGCCCGGAACGCTCTCTATTTGTATTTGATTGTCTTTTATTCCTTCGGCTTTTAAGGTGTCTGTAGCTCCTTTAAGTAATTTTCCCGTAACTTCCTGGTTCCATTCAGATACGATAATGCCAATACTGACATCATTGATAATTTCAAGACGTTCGAGTTTGTAATCCGACAAGTTCTTTGTTGACATAATATCAGGATATTTTAGCTTGCGCTCTGGCAATGTATTTTTCAATGTTTTCGCTTACAGGACTTTTGGGGTATTCTTTGTTGATGGTTTTATATGTATCCAAAGCTTCTTTATAGTTATCCAGCATCTCGTAGGTAAGTCCTAACCGGAAAAGATGCTCAGCTGATGTGAAATCATTTTCCGAGGCTTCAGCAGCTTTTTTATAGTATTTTGCAGACTCTTCCAATTCTCCCTTTTCCATGTAGGCATTCGCTATATTACCTAAGGCCATTGGTTTAACCATCTCGTCCTCGGAATTGAATTTCTTCAAATGCTCAATGGCCTGGTCGTACTGCTCTAATTTTAAAAATGAAACACCGGCATAATAATGGGCCAGGTTACCGGACTTTGTATTCCCGTATTCATCAATAATGTCCAAAAAACCCATATAAGATCCGTCGCCATGAAGGGCACGATCCAGAGAATCTTTTTCAAAATATTGCTCGGCCATAAACATTTCTTCCTGAGCCTGACGTTCATTGGGCATGGCTATATAACGCTGATATCCCATAACTGCCAGTACTAAAACAGCTATACCGATAACGCTGTATAATAAAACGTTTTTGTTATCTTCAATAAACTGTTCGGTTTTGGATAGTGCATCTTCTACAGCTACCAAATTTTCATCACCTTGTTCGGTTTTCTTCTTTTTATTTGCCATAGGGTTTCTATTTTAGTTTGCAAAAGTACGTAATTTTCTCAAATTATTAAATAATTTTGTTGATACATCTTTTAAAACTTTTTATTGAGTCATGATTATAGAAAAGATTGAACTGGCGAACTTTAAAAATTATACTCAGGCTGAAATTGAATTTTCTGCCCGCGTAAATTGTTTTTTAGGCCCCAACGGAGCAGGAAAAACCAATATTTTGGATGCATTATATTATTTATCTTTTTGTAAAAGCTATTTTAATCCTGTTGACTCGCAAAATATTAAACGTGGGGAAGAGTACTTCCGGGTATCCGGTGTCTACAGGAAAAACGGAAGTTCTCCTGATACTTTGCAGGTGCTAATGAAACGTAATCACCGAAAGCAGGTGAAACGGAACAACAAAGAATATGACCGTTTGGCCGATCATATCGGGTTGTATCCTTTAGTGATGGTTACACCTTCGGATAATGGATTAATTCATCATGGGAGTGAAGAGAGAAGAAAATTTATTGACGGCATCATTTCCCAATTTGACAAAAATTATTTGAATGTGTTATTGAATTATAACAAAGCAATCCAACAAAGGAATGCCTTGTTAAAATCTTTTGCCGAAAAAGGAAGTTATGATCCTTTGAGTATTGATATTTGGGATCAAAAGCTGATCCGGCTGGCACCGCAAATTCAAGCTGCACGGAAATCGTTTATAGATTCCTTTATCCCTGTGTTTGAGAAATATTTTCGATTTATAGCCGGAAGTAACGAAAGTGCAAAACTGAAATTTGAAAGTCAGTTGAATAATCAGACAATGGAGCATTTGCTTAAACAACATAATGATAAAGACCGAATATTAAAATATACTACTGTAGGACCGCATAAGGATGATTTTGAATTCGAAATCAATGGATTTCCTTTGAAGAAATTCGGTTCCCAGGGGCAGCAGAAATCATTTGTTGTTGCTGCTAAACTTGCGCAGTATGAGCATATAAAAAATGTAAAAGGGTATAATCCAATCATTTTAATGGATGATATTTTTGATAAACTTGATCAAAAGCGAGTGGAACAGATTATGGTTTTAGTGTCAGAGAATAATTTCGGGCAGATTTTCATTACCGATACGCAACAGGAGCGCATAGAGGCCGCCTTTGAGAATATAAATACGGACAAACGGTTTTTTTACGTTGAAAATGCAGGACTAACCCAACTATAGTTATGAAGAAAAAAGATAATCAGCAAAATTTAGGGGATGTTGTCAAACAATTGATCGAATATTATGGATTAAGTCCAAAACTGGATGAAATTAATATCGGTCATGTATGGGATAAACACATGAGCAAGATGATTATACGCCATACACGGAATCTGTATTTGAATAAAAAAACGCTGATTATTGAAATGGATTCGGCAGCTTTGCGAAGCGAATTAAGCTATGGGAAGGAGCAGATTAAGAATATGATCAATAAAGAGCTTGGTAAACAAGTTGTTGAAGAAGTTATCGTACGATAGTTAGTATATTGAAATTGCCTGTTTGGCAGGATTTTCTTATCTTTATAAAATGGCAGATCAGGATATTCATAAAATTCTGTATAATCATTGGGGTTATAAAGCATTTCGCCCTTTGCAGGAGGACATTATTCGTTCGGTGTTGGAGGGCAATGATACTTTAGCTTTGCTTCCGACAGGCGGCGGAAAGTCTGTTTGTTTTCAGGTTCCGGCGTTGGCACGTGAAGGTTTATGTCTTGTAATTACCCCGCTGATAGCTTTAATGAAAGACCAGGTGCAACATCTGAAAAAGCGAAACATTAAAGCAGCAGCTGTATACAGCGGAATGACAACACGAGAGATTGATGTAACCCTGGAAAATGCGACCAAAGGGGAACTTAAGTTTTTGTATTGTTCGCCTGAGCGCTTACAAACTGAGATGTTCCGGGAGCGTCTTTCCCGCATGAATATTAATTTACTTGCCGTAGATGAATCGCACTGTATATCGCAATGGGGATATGATTTTCGTCCTCCTTATCTGAAAATTGCCGATATCCGGCCTGAAATTCCGGATGTTCCGGTTTTGGCGCTTACCGCTACTGCTACACCTGATGTTGTTAAAGATATACAGGAAAAACTTCGGTTTCCTCAGAAAAATGTGTTCCAAAAGAGTTTTGAACGAAAAAATCTGACTTATGTTGTTCAGCATGAGGAGGACAAGTTTCGCCGTTTACTGAGAGTGATCAACCGCGTGAGGGGTACGGGGATTGTCTATGTGAGGAATCGACGCAAAACCCGCGAAATAGCTCAGTGGCTGCAAAAACAAAATATTAAAGCTGATTATTATCATGCAGGACTTAACCAAAAGACCCGGGAACAAAGACAAGAGGAATGGATGAAAGGAATTACCCACGTTATAGTTTCTACAAATGCCTTTGGAATGGGGATCGACAAACCCAATGTGCGTTTTGTAGTGCACATGGATGTGCCTGATAATCTGGAGGCTTATTTTCAGGAAGCCGGAAGAGCCGGACGGGACCAAAAGCAAGCCTGGGCGGTGTTGTTATTTAATAATGCCGATTTGATTGATGCGGAGCGCTTTTATGAAATGGCTTTTCCTGAGCTTGATACGATAGAAAATATTTATAATTCCCTTGGAAATTATTTTCAGATTCCCGTCGGAACAGGTATGAATACTTCTTTTGTTTTTGATCTGAACACTTTTGCCAGCACGTACAATTTTAAACCTGTCATTGTTTTTAATGCCCTGTCGTTTTTAGAAAAAGAAGGGTACATATTATTAAGTGATGCCTTACGCGAAAGATCAAAGCTTCACATTCTGTTAAATCGAACGGATTTGTATAAGTTTCAGGTTCGCGAGGCTTATTACGATCCTTTTATAAAAATTCTTTTACGTTCCTATCCGGGATTGTTTTCGGATTATATCAGTATTAACGAAACTGAAATTGCGCATCGTGCCCGTTTGACAGTAGACAAGGTGATGAAAATATTGCAGCGGTTACAGCAAATGAATGTTTTGGAATATCAACCCAAAACAGAAAAGCCACAACTCGTATTCACTACACATCGCCATAATACGAAAGACCTGAATATTTCAAAGGAGGTGTATAAAGATCGTAAAGAAGCTGCCAGAAAAAGACTGGATGCAGTGAAAGACTATGTGACCTCCGAAACGCGATGCAGAAGCCAGATGCTACTCAGTTATTTCGGAGAAAAAGATGCACATCGTTGCGGGAAGTGTGATGTTTGCCGAAAACGTAATAAATTACAACTGTCCGAATATGAGTTTGATCTGGTGCTGGAACGAATCAAACCGGAGCTTGATCAAAAGAGCCTTACCCTGGAAGAAATAGTGAAGATTGCCGATATCAACAATGAAAACAAAGTGCTAAAAGTTCTTCAGTGGTTATTAGAGCATAATAAAATCAATAAAGATGGAATTTATTATTCCTGGGAGAAGCAATGATTTTATTTTTTTGTTTAGCGTTAAATGTCACACAACAAAATTTGCTTCCTTGTTGCCAGAATTCAATATCTTAAATAAGCAACATAATGTCGCCGGTTTCCGAAAGTTTCGGAAATGTAAAAGGTACTAAAGCTTTAAAATCGTACCTTCTTAGTGTCATTCTCTTCGTTTCTTAAGTCGCTAAAGTCGATAGCTTTATTGATGCCACTGCCTTCAATGCTGTATATAAGGTCGCCACGACGCTGTCAGGAGCTTCGCACGCTGACAGGTCTTTGTATATCTCCTGAGAAAACAATACGATAACACATCACCCCGGACATAAATACAATATGAATGTGCTATTTCAGGAGATCAGGCCTTCTTTCCCGCGTAATTCTCTCCGCTTGTTCATTTCTCCATTCGTCAATTTTTTGGTGATTTCCGGAAAGTAATATGTCCGGTACTTTATGCCCTTTATATTCTAATGGTTTGGTGTATAAAGGCGGAGCCAGTAAACCATCCTGAAATGAGTCGGAGAGAGCGGACGTTTCATTACCAAGGACACCCGGGATGAGGCGAACAATAGCATCAGTAAAAACAGCAGCTGCCAGCTCGCCGCCCGAGAGCACATAATCCCCGACTGAAAGTTCTTTGGTGACGTAAATGTCACGAATACGCTGGTCGATACCTTTATAATGTCCACATAGAATTATGATATTGGAACAAGTCGATAACCGGTTGGCCTCTTGCTGGTTAAACTGTTCACTATCCGGAGTGGTATAAATGATCTCATCATACGCTCGTTCTTTAAGCAGGGGATCAATAATTGCAGCTACCGGTTCTATACGCATAACCATCCCGGCTCCGCCGCCATAAGGATAATCGTCGATGCTTCCGTATTTATTTACCGGGTATTCCCTGGGGTTATGGAAATATATTTCTACTTTCTCTCTTTCTTTTGCCCTTTTAATGATCGAATGACTGAATGGTCCTTCAAACATTTCCGGAAATATGGTTATAATATCTATTCGCATGATTAGCTTTTTTGCAAAAATATCCTTTATTTGGCAATCTTTGTTTGATACAAATCGTCAAATATTATCCAAAGCATTACGATTTTGTATCTTCCGGAGGTTTACGTAAATTTTTCTTCTCCGATTGTTGCTTCTTTTCTTCCAGGCGTTTCTCTTTAACCTTTCGGGGTGGTTTGGTTTTTTTACGCTTTTTAGCCGGTGTTAAAGCTTTGTCTATAAGTGTATAAAATTTGTCAAGCGCATCTTCACGATTTAAAAGCTGTGAGCGACTATCCTGAGAAGTAATCAGCAATTCATCACTCTGGGTAACCATAGATTGCAGCTTTTCCCGGATTTTCTCTTTTTCTTCATCATTAAGTTTACGGGAAGGCCCGATAGGAAAACGTAGCTGAATTTTAGTGTTTGATTTATTGACATGCTGACCGCCGGGACCACTGCTTTGTATGGCCTTTATCTCACATTCATCTTCTAGTTGCCTGTTACGGATTGATGTCATAATTGAAATTTTGATCTCCGGTTTTTGTATACACTATTCTCTATTACTTAGAATAAAAAACAAAATTAAAATTATTGTCTGATGCAACAACAAGTTTTTTAGAAAAAAACCATTGATTTTCTTGTATTTGCCTCTGATTTTATGTATTTTTAATATTGCAAAAAGGATGCAATGGAGGAATTTAACTGGAAAGATTTATTTGCTTTTACAAAAAAGGAACGAAGTGGAATAATAACACTGGCAATTCTTATTCTGCTTTCGATTGCAGCCAGGGTGCTTTTACCCCAATGGACGGATCAAGAAGTTCAAATAAGCAAACATGCCCTGCAAAGAATGGATTCGTTGCAGCAAAATATAACTACGATTCAAAAGGAGAAAGCGAAACAGTATTCTTATGAAAAATCCTTTAAGAGCAAGAGTGTTGAAAATAAAGACAAACCGTTGAATCCTTTTCCTTTTGATCCTAATAAACTTGACAAATCAGGATGGAAGAAAATGGGTTTTTCCTCTTCTGACGCGGATATGATTATGAAATATAAAAATGCAGGAGGCACCTTTAGAAAGAAAGAGGATGTTAAAAAACTTTATTGCGTTGACGATCAAAAGTATAATAAACTGAAAGGGTATATCCGTATTGATACATCTGAATTTTACAACGAAAGGATAACAAAAAAAGAATATGAAAAACCTTCATTTGATAAAGTCATTGATTTAAATAAAGCGGATACGGTTGATCTTGTGGAAGTCCCGGGGATAGGGCCTTTTTATGCCAGACAGATTTTAAAGTATCGTTCCGCTTTGGGAGGGTATGTAAATAAACGTCAGATAAAAGAAGTTTATGGACTGGAAGATAAGTATCAGCAGTTTCTTTCTTATTTTAAAGTTGATACATTGATAACAAGGCCCATAAAAATAAATACGGCTGAATATTATGATATTTTAGCTCATCCTTATATCGATAAAAGACTTGCCTATCAAATTACGGAATATCGTCGTACGAAAGGTGATTTTCAGTCATCTGAAGATTTAAAAAAGATTAATCAAATCTCTGATTCTCTTATTCGGAAAATAGAACCATATATATCTACCGATTGATTTTATTTATTTTTTTATTTTAGCCGAAAATAGAGAGCAATGAGTAAGACGAATATTTTCCGTCGCTACAGTCGCACTTTTTGGACGGCAAATACCATGGAGTTGTTTGAGCGCTGGGCATGGTACGGCATGTTTATGCTTTTGGCATTATATCTGACAGGTTCTAAAGATGAAGGTGCCCTGGGATTTACGCAGGTTCAAAAAGGCAGGCTAATGGGCCCTGTAGTTGCGATTTTGTATTTTTTGCCTTTAATCACAGGGGCTATTGCCGACCGGTATGGATTTAAAAAAGTGCTGATCGTTTCATATACCATCATGGCATCAGGCTATATCATGCTGGCTTATATCCAGGATTATACTTTGTTCTACATTGCTTTTTTATGGCTGGCCATAGGCGCATCTCTGTTTAAACCTGTAATTACTGCAACGATAGCCAAAACAACTGATTCAAAAACTTCTTCAGTTGGTTTTGGCTTGTTTTATATGATGGTTAATCTTGGTGCTTTCATTGGCCCTATTGTAGCATCAAAAATGCGGGTTTTTTCATGGCAAACGGTTTTCTGGATATCTGCCGGAGTTATTATTTTGAACATGATTTTGGTTTTATTGATTTATAAAGAACCCAAAAGGGAACTTAGTGAAGAGCCTTTAATGAAGTCAATAAAAACAATGTTTAATAATGTATGGCTGGCCGTTAAAGATTTGAAATTCTTGTTGTTTCTGATCATTATCATCGGATTTTGGTCCATGTATAACCAACTATTTTACACCTTGCCTGTTTTTATTGATCAGTGGATGGATACGAGTTTGGTTTATGACTTCTTATATTCTGTTTCTCCCGGTCTGGCTAATGCTATTGGTACGTCGGAAGGTATTGTGGAGCCGGAGATCATGACCAACCTTGATGCAATGTATATTGTGTTGTTCCAGGTTCTGATTTCTACTTTGGTTATGCGGTTTCGCCCTCTGACAGCCATGACTTCCGGAATTGTAGTTGCCTCTTTCGGTCTGGCTCTCTCTTTTGCCACCAATAATCCTTTTTATCTGGTCTTTTCTTTGTTTATTTTTGCAGTGGGCGAAATGTCCAGTTCTCCCAAAATCAATGAGTATATCGGGAAAATTGCTCCTAAGGATAAAGTGGCACTTTATATGGGCGCATCGTTTATTCCAATGGCCGGAGGGAATTTGATCGCGGGATATATTTCAGGGGATGTTTATGGAAAGATGTCGGATAAAATTAATTTATTAAGGACTGATCTGATTGAAAAGGGGATTAATGTTCCACAGTTGAGTGCCGATTTTACTCAAAATGATTTATTAAAGTTAGGTGCTCAGAAGTTACAAATGACTCAGCAGGAATTGACTACGTATCTATGGAATAATTATCAGCCGGGAAAGATATGGGTTGTTTTGCTTGCCATCGGACTTACTACTGCATTAGCTTTGTTCTTGTATGATTATTTTTTGATGAGAAGCTCCGGACAAAAAACTCAGCAAATTTAAGAGTATGATGTAAACAATTGATTGAGTGATGTGCAGTTTAATTTTTTATGTGAACACAAGTGAGAGTAAAAATGTTTAATACCTATTCCATAATAGCCCGATACTAATCTCGGACTTATTATTTGCCAATATGTTATGTTGAACGAGAAATATACGAAGATCAAAAAATACTTGCTGGATCAATATCAGGATGAGTCCTATGATATCCAAAAAAAGATGGAATATCTTTTTTATTTTGTTCAGATAGGACTTGGTTTTTTTCTGGCACTTATATTTTTACGCATATTTGGTAATTCGAATATTTATCTGATTATTGGCGATCTTTTTATTGGCCTTTTACTATTAGTTTCTATTCTGGGGATTATTTATAAAAAACCTTATGCAGCAGGGAATTCGATTAATTTTTTACCTTTTTCCGTGCTTTTTTACCATATAATTGAGGATTATCAGCAAGGCCTTGAAATTTCATTGGAATCCATGTTTGCAACACTTGCATTTTTAATTTTTGGCTTGCTTTTTATTAGTCTGTTTGCTATTCGACGTAGACAGATGCTGGGATATGCTTTCTTTTCCGTGCTTACGTTGCTTATGAATTATATAGCCGTTGTTGAAACAACATTTAACGGAGAGATTAATCCTGTTAATATAACTCATTTTATTGCTGCTTTATTGGGGCTTTTCACTTCCTTTTTAATGGCATCACTTGTATTGCATTTGCTGCATGAAGTAATGTTTTTGGCCCAAAAAACACAAAAAGTAACCGAGAAAAAATATACCACTTTGTTTTCTAAGATGCGGGATGCTTTTGGATATTTCCGGCTGTTGCGCGATGACTCAGGAAAAGCTACGGATCTTGTGGTGAAAGAATACAATCAGTCGCTATTCGATTTAGTAACACCGCAGGATGAGACTCTTGAAAACAAGACAATTTCTGAAATAAATTTACCAGGAGAGATAAGAGAGAGAACTCAGGATTGGATCAAGCTATTTGAGGAAGTCATTGAAAAAAATGAAGAGTATTTTGATGAGTTGTATTCTCCGGTAGTGAAAAAGTGGTTTTTAATTACTGTTTTTAGTCCATTTCCTGATGAATGTGTGGTTATTCTAAAAGATATTTCTGACATTAAAAAACAACAGAAGGAATTGAAAATAGCCAAAGAAAAAGCCGAAGAGTCCAACAAACTAAAGTCCTCGTTCCTGAATACGATTTCACACGAAGTTCGCACCCCGCTTAATCAAATCACTGGCTTATTGCACGTTATCCAGGACTCTTATTCTGATGACGAATCCTTAGCAGAAATGATAGAGCTGATCAACCACAGTTCGGGTTATTTAACTGAAGTTATCGATAATTTGCTGGAAGCTGCGGTGATGCAAACCAACCATGTGAAAATGAATTTGCGTGAAGAAAATATTCAAACTCATCTTGATAATGCCGTAGATTTTGTGAACAAACAAATAAAAGCCGCCAATAAACAAAAGAATATCCGTTTTTCTATAGATAATCGCTTGCCTGATGATTTAGTCTCTCTCAATACAGATCCGAAGATGCTTGAACATATTTTGAAAAAATTGCTTTCCAATGCAGTGAAATATACCAGGGAAGGAGATATTGTTTTCAAAATATGGAAAAAAGGTAATGACATTATGTTTTCTGTATCAGACACAGGTGTAGGAATTGAAAAAGACAAACAACACATTATTTTTAATCAATTTCGACAGGCTGATGAAGGAAACACACGTAAATATGGTGGTCTGGGGTTAGGTTTGGCGATATCAGCCTTTTTTGCAAATAAGCTGAATGGAGAAATTCATGTTGACTCAACGCCCGGCGAAGGTTCTGTTTTTTATTTCAGACATCCGGTATAAAAAAGCTTTTCATTTGAACATTGTATCTCATCGGATAGTTATTCTATAATGAATGAAACTAATAAGTTTTAAGGAACTTTTTCGGTTAAAAATGGATAAATAATGATGAAAAAGATAACAGGCTTACTGGTTATGTTAATGATGTTTTCCGGAACATCATTAGCCCAGGAAACGAAAGGAACAGATACTATGAAATATAAAAAGTTAGATAATCTCGAAAAGTATGTTATTCTGGATAAAGGTACTGAACCACCTTTCTCCGGCAAATATGTAGACCATAAAAAAGACGGAACCTACACATGCAAACGTTGCGGACAGCCTTTATTTCGTTCAGATGATAAGTTTGACGCACGCTGCGGTTGGCCCAGTTTTGATGATGAAATAGAGGGTGCCGTTGAGCGAAAAACCGATGCGGATGGCGTGCGTACGGAAATATTATGTGCGAACTGTGGTGCTCACCTTGGTCATGTGTTTAAAGGAGAAGGATTTACAGATAAAAATTTGAGGCATTGTGTGAATTCGGTCTCTTTAGATTTTGAACCTTATACTTCAGGTTCTACTAAAGATTAAAACAAGCTTGAAAGAGTTGATAGAAAATAAAAAAGCCGCTTTCGAAAAAGCGGCTTTTTTTTGGGTGAAAGGTGGGATTCGAACCCACGGCCTCTGGAACCACAATCCAGCGCTCTAACCAACTGAGCTACGATCACCATGTTTAAGCGAGTGCAAATATATAAAAAATCTATTACGATTTAAATTTTCTTTCAAAAAAATTCATGCTATGTTTGCAATGTTTATGTTTCGCTATGAAAGCAAATAAATTACGTAATAATAACCCAGGGGTTTTGTTGTTTACTCCTTGGTATCCAAACAGATACGATTCGATGTTCGGGTTGTTTGTTCAACGGCATGCTGAAATAATTTCAGTTGATGAACCGGTTGTTGTAATTTATATACATGGCACTGATCAGAATCTTAAAAGTAATTTTGAAATTGAAGTTTCCCAAAAAGATAATCTTCAGGAAATTCGCATTTACTTCACCAAAAAATCGAATAATAAAGGAGTTTTATCAGGAATTAGTAGCATGATCCGGTATATACGGGCATTTTTTAAGGTATGGCGTTTCTATAAAAAGAATTTCAATCTGCCTGACATAATTCATGTAAATGTTCTTACACGTTCCGGTTTACAAGCTTTATATCTGAAATGTATTTACAAAATACCTTATGTAATTACGGAACATTGGTCACGGTATATGCCCGGGAATAATTCGTTTCGAGGTTGGATACATAAACAATTAACAAAAATAGTAGTAAAAAACGCCCGGGCTGTATCCGCAGTTTCTCAGAAGCTTTTGAAAAGCATGAAAGATGCCGGGCTAGAGCATTCAAACTATAAATTGATGTACAATTATGTTGATACGCATTTGTTTAAACCACCCAAAGAGAATATAAAGAATGAAGTGATCCATTTTCTTCATGTGAGTTGTTTTGAGGATAAATCCAAAAATATCAGCGGAATAATAAATGTCATAGAGCAGCTCCAAACTATGGGTTATGATTTTAAAATGACAATGGTTGGTGACGGGGTAGATTTTGACAGGGTGCAGAACCTGATTGCAGAGAAAAACTTAAATTCTGTAATCACATGTACGGGCGTTTTAGAAGGTCAGGCTTTAGCAAGTTATTATCAGCAAGCAGATTATCAGGTGCTTTTTAGTAATTATGAAACATTTGGGATTGTTGTTTATGAGGGACTTGCTGCCGGTTTACCTGCAATTACAACAAAAACGGCCGATTTTGATCACCACATTGACGAAAAAAAGGGTATATTAGTAGATGTAAAAGATCAGCAAGGCTTATTTGAAGCTATGAAATACTGTATCGAAAAACAACCGGAATTTAAAACAGATTACTTGAGGAATTATGCAATTCAGTATTTTAGTAAAGATGCTGTTTTGCAACAAATAAAAGATTTGTACGATAGTGCGCTAAAGCAAGGTTATGTTAATCAATAAAATCTTCGGAACTGTCGGGGCACGGCTGCTCAGTGCTATACTTTCATTTACGGTGTTGATTGTTAGCACGCATTCTTTTGGTGCTGATGGATATGGAGTTATTACTATGATTATCCTGAGTATAATGTTTATCGGGATGTTTAATGACTTGATGGGGGGAGGAGCTCTGGTTTATCTAATTCCAAGGAATAAGTTATCAGAGTTACTAAGTATTTCTTATACCTGGAGTTTTTTCACAGCGTTAGCGGGTAGTATTATTGCTTATTTTTTTGATAAAGAACTGGTCGGACCTTATGCCTTACATGTTTTTTTTCTGGCCGTGTTACATAATTGGTTTACGATTAACCAGAAAGTTCTTTTGGGTAAGGAGCGTATCGGTATTTTTAATATACTTATTGTTATTCAGCTTTTTATTTTACTTTCTTCCTTGTTTTTGTTTGTTAATCTGATGCCGGGTAATGATCCTATCCTGTATATATATGCCTTGTACTTCAGTTATGGCCTGGCTTTTCTTATCAGTTTTTCTTTTGTTTTCGGATATCTGAAAAGCGAAAACAATAAAATTTTAATTCGTAAAGAGGTTGTCAAACGAGTAATTTCCCTTGGTTTTTATACTCAAATTGCCAATCTCACTCAATTTTTCAATTACCGTTTAACCTATTATTTTATTCAGACATTTTGGATAAGCTCCGGAGGTTCGGCTGCTCCATTGGGAGTTTATGGGTCCACAAATAAAATTGTAGAGGGGAACTGGCTGGTTAGTAAATCACTGTCTCTGGTTCAATATTCTGTTTTAGCAAACCGGGAAGGGGAGGATTATGCGCAAAACCTGACATTATCTTTTCTAAAGCTCTCCTTTTTTGTCACCTTTCTTATCACATTGGTTTTGGTAATATTACCAGGGACATTTTACGAGTGGCTGTTCGGTGGACAGGAATTTCAAAAAATTCCGCAATTGATTTTATTACTATCCCCCGGTATATTGGCTGTTTCACTGAACAATAGTATCTCTCACTACTTTGCAGGTAAGGGATTACAACGAATTAATGCTATCGGGTCATTATTGGGTTTTAGCGGAACAGTTATTGCCGGGCTGTTGCTTGTCCCTGTTTGGGGCCTTACAGGGGCAGCCATTACTTCATCTATAGCCCATGTATTGGGAACCGGTTTTATGATTTATATTTTTATCAGAAAGACCCAAATCAAAACTTCTGATTTCTGTTTAAAAAGGACTGATCTCAATCTGGTTAAGAAAATTTTAGCAAACCGGAAAAACAAAAATAGTTAATAAATGTTTTGAGTCTATGATAATTTCAGACCGCGGAAAAGGATATTTGCTCACTTTAGTTGCAACTCTTGCAATGTCCAATGTTTATATTTTCAGTAAAGCGGCTCTGAATGACCTCCACTTGGCTCAATTCGGATTTTACTGGTTTGGAATGGCAGTGGTCTGGAATTTTATTTATGGACTGTTTAGCTGCCGCTATAAGCACATCTGGAAAACGACTACGAAGAGTTGGATTACTCTTGGGATTATTGCCGTATTGGAAATTCTGGCAACAACATTTATGTTTTCGGCCATACAAATTATGGAAAATCCTGCTTTTGTTTCCTTTATTAGCAATGTATCTCCCTTTTTTGTGACACTTCTCGGTATCATTTTTTTGAAAGAAACATTCAACAAAATGGAAATCCCCGGAATAATTTTGGCTCTTGGCGGTGCTTTTCTCGTTAGTTATAAACCGGGAACCAGTTTGAGTGATCTTTTTATTCCCGGTTCTTCTTATGCTTTTTTATCAGCCTTCTTTGTTGCTGTAAGTATGATTGTTGCCAAAATATCAACCCGGGATGTTCATCCGTTGTTGATCTCTTTAAATCGTGTTGTTTACCTATTTATCTATGCTTTTATAATGATGTTGGTTTTTCAACAACCGTTTGCCATTGGATTAAAACCCCTGGGGAATATGTTCATAGGCTCACTCTTAGGTCCGTTTCTGACGGCTTTTGTCGGATATGCGGCTTTGAAATACATTGAAGCTTCGCGAGCTTCTCTTATTCGTAGTACAAAAAGTATTTTTGTTTTAATCGGAGCCTATTTTATGTTTCAGCAGGTCCCGGCTTTGTATCAGGTCATCGGAGGGATTATTTCTTTAATTGGGGTTATGTTATTAACTTTAGGAAGAGCTAGCCGGCATAAGGCATAAATATTCAACAAGTTCCCGATTGACTTATTGCATTTCTGATTTTCAAGAATTTTTTCTGATATAAATAGTGTTTTTCATTGATTTTATAGTTATATTTGTACGATAGACAAATAACCCTAAAATTTATAATTATGAAACACACGTTACTTTTCTTATTTATCTTGGCGTTCAGCTTTTCGGCAATGAGCCAGTCGAAAAAGTATGAGCCAACCTTGAAAGATTCCAAACCAAATCAGATCAAACATCTGGTATCTTACGATCAGATAAATGCTCAATCTTCCGAAGCACCTAAAAAGGATGTTTCCCAAAGCAAAGGAATGGAAAAGATTCCGTTTGCCTCTTCGGCTAATATTTATAGTGTAATATCAGTAGACCAATCTGTGCTGACAGTAGATCAGGATCTTGGAGCTATTGTACATTTTGCCCGTGCCGGCGGTAATTATGGAGCATCAGGAAACGAACTACGCATAAGTACTACTACTTTTGATGATTATACATCATGGAATCATACTGTGATAACACCGGAATCCGGGAAAAATATTCGTTATCCTTCAGGAGGAGTTCTGAGTTTTCCAAGTTCTGCTTCCCTTGATGATGCTTATGCCGCATTTTCTGGTCCGATTACAGGTGGCTCCGGCTGGACTCACAATTTTACAGGGTCTGTAAAATTAGATGATGCAGAATCGAATACAGCTGTGTCTTATGAAAGTTTGCCGGCAGGAACATATTTTGCTCATGCCAATTCAAATCTAACGGTTTGTGATGACTCTACCGTGCATGTTGCCGGTGATATTTTTTCCGGAACAAGTGCCGATTATTATTGGAGCAGCGGATTGCTTTATAACGGTAAATTTAATGCTGCTACCAATGAGTTTGACTGGGAACCTCTTGAGCAGATGAATCATAATTTTGCCATTGACTCAAGCGATATGACCCCGGCTGCTTCCGGTACTTCTACTGCCTGGAATGAAGATGGGTCTGTCGGATATTATATTTTCCGTGGCCGCGACTCAGTAAATGATACCCGGGCGTATCAACCAATTGTTTATAAATCAACAAATCAGGGCGATACCTGGAATCAGGAGCCTGTTTTTGATTTTAGCACACTCCCGAGTATCACTGATTATTTATGGCCAACATTAGCTGACTCAACGGTTACAAAAGCCTTCTTTTCAACTATGGAGCCCGTGGTTGATCATCAGGGAATGTTGCATATTTTTTCTCTAATTCAGGGAAGTTATTCGGACCATAAAGACTCATTGGGTTATACCTATCTATGGGAACCCCATAAGTTATTTCATGTATATATGCTGCCCGGGGGCGGATGGGAAGCTGAACTTCTTCATGTTATGAATACCTATGATGTTACTGCTGATGATCAGTTGTTTGGTTCCGGTGGTGATGCTATGGGTTGGTCGCATCGTATTAATGCATCCCGCACTGAAGATGGTGAAAAGATTTTTGTAGTCTGGGGGGATACAGATTCTTCATTGGCAACTCAAAATGGAGATGGATTTTTAATTAATTCCTCACCTGATATCTATGCTGCCGGTAAAGACCTGGTTGGCAACACAACCTATCCAATCACTAATTTTACCAATGGAACCAACTTCTGGGGTGATAATTATTTTCATTATGCGTCGAATATTACGTATGTTGACCAGGATAATAACCTTATTATTCCTGTTAATACAGTAGATAAAGGAAATACTCCGCTTGATGAGATAACCCATAATTTGTTAATGACAGTGGGATATGGAACCACAATTAATACGGAAGAATTTGAAGGTAACCTGGGACTTACTGTAAATCAGAATTTCCCTAATCCTTTCGATGACAGAACAAATATTTCTGTCGATTTAGAAAAAGATGCCAACCTTCAACTGGAAGTTTATAATATGATTGGACAAAAAGTCTATCAGGAGGATAAAGGAAATGTAAGCCCGGGCTCATATAACTTTATGATCCTGGCTGATCAGATGAAACCCGGTATTTATTTCTATAGAGTTACAGCCGGCGAAAGAACACGAACAAAGAAAATGATCGTTCAGTAAATAAACCGAATGAAATAAAACCGCTATCTTTTAAGGTAGCGGTTTTTTATTTTTTTGTATTTTTGAAAAGTTACTAAAGATAACCATAAACAAGTGGTTTTTTATAGTGATAAAACATATTCGGAAAATCGCCTAATACCAGAGAAGGGTTTATATCTCGAATGAAGTTGATAAATAATTTAACTTAAATATATTGATCTATGAAAAAAATAATTGTTCCGGTAGATTTTTCTGAAGAATCCAGGAATGGATTGGACCTGGCCATAAAAGTTGCTAATCACATGAAAGCCAGCGTGGAAATGGTTCATGTTATAAAAGAAAGTAATGAGTTTTTTCTGGCTGCAGAGAAAGAACACCGTAAGCAGGCCGAGAATTCTTTCAAAAAAGTACTGGAAGAGTTTCAGGATCAGGTGAAAGAAGGCAATGAACTGACTTATGTAATTCATAAAGGTCGGATTCATCATGAAATCGTCAATCATGCCAAGTACAACAGTGCTGATATGATCATCGGTTCAACGCATGGGGCTTCGGGCTTTGAGGAATTTTTTATAGGAAGTAATGCTCATCGTGTTATTGCCAGCTCTAAAATCCCTACGATGTTTATCCGCCATGGAGTGGCTCCACGAAACTTTAATCGAATCCTGCTGCCTATTGATGATACCATCGAAACACGGCAAAAAGTTCCGTTTACAACAGAATTAGCAAAAAGCTTTGATGCAGAGATAATTATTCAGGCCATTTCTTTAACGGATGATCCGCAGATTACGAATAGAGTTCGTGCATATACAGATCAGGTGATTGAATATATGGAGGAAGAAAATGTCAAATATCAAATAGGTGAAGCTCAGGGAGATATTGTGAAAAATATTTTAGAGTCTGCACGGAAATATGATGTGGATCTTATTGCTTCTATGGCTGAGGAAGAAAGAACAATGTCTTCCTTTGATCTCGGTGGAAACGTCATGGAATTATTGCGCAAAGCTAATGTTCCTTTGTTGTGTATTCACCAGCAAAAGTATTTCCATAAATACGATATATTCCGCACGCCATCATCAACATAATAGGGTTTGATGTAAGTTAAAACATAATGAAAGGTGCTTAGGTTAAGGGAGTCAGACAGCCGGCTGTTTAACAGACACCAATTTGGATCACTACCAAAATGTGCAGAAAACGAAACAGCATTTAACGGAAATTCAATTGGTGTGGATCTGGTAATTGAAAAAAGCCATTTGACAAAACCCAAATGTTTATAACCTGAGCCCTTTTAATTAGAGTTTGTCAATAAAGTAAGTGTTTAGTTGATAATGTTCAAGTTCAAGGCTTGCGAAGTGTTTAAAACCAAGGAGTTTACTATGGTAAATGACTGTTTTAAATACGAGCATAACGCAGAAATTGGACATTATGGACAAATTGCGCCAAGCTAAGCCCGTGAAAAAGGGAATTAGCATAGATCTTTGAAACTTTTCAACAGAAACCTGTAGGTAACCACTCCTACCTGGGAAA
>JAIPBW010000098.1 GCA_021738505.1 Bacteroidales bacterium
AATCAGGAAAATACGAAAAACCTATTGCTCAACACTCTTGCTCCAACCTGTCCTTCCTCAGTGGGTTACATATTAAAACTGGCATGCAGCCGAATTGCAAATTCGGCTGAGCGGGGATTTGGCAAGCTGGCGATGATAGAAAAATAAGTTTAGAATGAGATGACTGTGGCTAAAGAAAACGAAAGAGACGGATTAGGAACGATGAGAAACGAATCAGGAAAATACGAAAACCCTATTGCTCATTACTCTTGCTCAATACTGTCTTCCCTCTGTAGGATTACAAACTAACAGCAGCAAAAAACATGCAGCCGAATTGCAAATTCGGCTGAGCCGTGAGCTGCTTCGCTTGCTAATATTTTACTGTAATAATTTTGGAGTGCTTCGTATATCCTGCAAATAAACCGAGCCCGTTTTCTATATTGCTATATGGAATAACAGGCTCAGAAAAAGGATTATCATCATTAATATAAACTAAATTAAGTTTTTCATAATACTCATAATAATTTTTGTCAATTGCCAGAAGGGTAATTTTCAGCGTGTGGTCTGATTCTTCATATCCCATGTATTGTGATATCTCAGCTGTAATTTTACCATTACTCGTGTTTTTGTCCGTCAAAAGGTAGGCAAAATAATCGTAACTTAAAGTCATTTTTCTCCATATTACATATCCGTCATAGGTCGTATCTGACTCAGAAACAAGCAACCTGTAATAATTTTCTTCATCCGGAATGTCGGAAAAGCTAAAATACATGCGTATACGTTCCCCATATTCATAATAGTAATCGGCTCCTTCGTATGTAATATCCTGAGGTGCCGGCGAAGGAATAGTACATTTGCTGAAAGTGTCATCCAGGCCTGGCGCCGTGGCCTTGATCTGATATGTATCTCCTGACGTGATTTGCAATCCATTAAGCGTGATAAAGTAGTTTTCCTCAAGCGGATCGTATTGGAGCTTTTTCTCCGTGCCATCATGGATAAATAGCAATTCGGCATCTGAAACAATTTCATTCGAATTTCCCCAGATATCATTTCCGAAATAGGGTTCACTCCGGGTTACTTCTGCAAACACCGTATCGCAGCCGGGCGAAATAAAGGAATAAACCACCATTTTCTCTTCCGCCTCAGGAAGATCAATATTATCTACGGTTTTTTCACAGGATAAACCCATTAATGTTACGACTAACAAGACTATTATATTTATTTGTTTGTGCATATAATTAATTTTTATTAAACAGGTGTTATGTTCCGGCTGACATATTATGCGTGGAACTCGTTTTATCTTATTAAAATTTTAAAGTATAAGAAACAGAAGGAATTATGGGAAAAATAGAAATCTGTTTCAGCACTTTTTCTCCTTTACTGTTTTCTGATATATAATAAAAGAATGGATTCTGTCTGTTATAGACATTATACACACTCACACTAATGGTACGTTCACCTAAAGTAACTTCTTTATGAAATTGCAAAGCGATGTCCAACCGATGATAGGCTCCCATTCTGCTAGAGTTCTTTTCGCCATAATCTTTAAGTTGCATATAGGTATAGTAGTCTGAACTGCTCCCGGGATTATGAATTCCAGTTTTGTAGTTAGCTACCGGAAGTGTTATGGCATTCCCGGTACCATAAACCCAGGTGGCTGAGACATCCAGGTTTTTGTTAAGCTCATACATGGTTACCAGTGATACATCATGCCTTCTGTCATAACGGGCAAAGTATTTTTTTCCGAAGTTCACATCATCAAACTGTAACTGAGTCCAGGAAAGTGTATAGCCGAGCCAACCGGAGAGTTTGCCTTGCTTTTTCTGAAGCAATATCTCAGATCCGTAGGACCAGCTCTGCCCTTCTGTAAGGTTATCTTCCCAGGAATAGCTTTCCGTGCTCTCCGGTCCTTCTATCAGCAAGAATGATGCTCCTTCTTTATACCCTTTCACATTATCGGACTTTTTATAATAACCTTCTATGGTCAAAGTGAATTCAGGATTTTTAAAATCCTTCACCCAGCCACCTGCCACCTGCCAGGACACCTGAGGGGAAATATTTTCCGTTGAAGGTATCCACAAGTCAGTGGGTAACCCTATCCCTGTATTCGACAGCAGGTGAACAGGCTGAGTCATTCTGGCATAACTAACTTTTAAGGCCGACTCATTGGGAAGTTGATAACTTGCCGAAAGCCTGGGCTCGGTGTTAAAATAGGACCTTTCCTTATGGATAAAGTGGGAAAACCTTAAGCCTGCATTTATACGCATATTTCCAAAAGCCATAAATTCATCTTCCACATATAAAGCAGATTCAAAAGAAGGAATTTCATCCACATTACTGACGTATTTATTAATATCATCGTCTTTCACAACAAATGCGCTGGGCTTAAAAATGTGATATATGCTGCTTATTCCGGCCCGGATAGTATGCGAAGAACCCGGATGATACTGAAGATCATATTTTATTCCGTAATCCTTTATCCCCGAAGAATAAGACAGATAATATTCACTATTACCATACTGAGAGTCTTCATAAATCTTCATATTATATCTGGAAAATATTATAGAAGTATTGGTAAACAGCTTATTATTAAAAAGGTGATTCCATCTAAAAGTAAAGGTATTATTTCCCCAGCGGAGTCCTACTTCATCCTCGTCATCAACACCATAAATATATTTGGCGAAGAATTTATCCTGACCAAAATACCCGCTCAGGTAAATTTTATCTTTCCGGCTGAAGGAATAGTTTAGCTTGGCATTGAAGTCGTGGAAATGATAGCCTATCTTTTCATCCTTAGGCATGAAAGGCCTGGCAAGCAAATCAGCATAGGTTCTCCTGCCTGAGATGAGAAAAGATGAAGTATCTTTTTTTATGGGACCTTCAATTACGGCCCGTGAAGAAATCAATCCCACGCCTACCTCACCGGTATAGTTGCGTTTGTTCCCGTCTTTCATGGTAATATCCAGCACGGAAGACAAGCGCCCTCCGTAGCGGGCAGGAAAACCACCTTTGATAAGTTCGATGCTTTTGAGTGCATCCCCGTTGAAAACAGAAAAGAACCCAAACAGATGACTGGCATTATACACAGTAGCATCATCCAGAATAATAAGGTTTTGATCCGGACCTCCACCACGAACATACATCCCGCTGCTTCCCTCTGATCCGCTCTGCACACCGGGCATAAGCTGAAGCACTTTTAACACATCCTTTTCCCCCAGCAATGCAGGGATCTTCTCCACCTGTCTTACCGGGAGCTCCATAATACTCATCTGTACGCGGCGGCTGTTCTTATCATATTTTTCGCCTGAAATTTCCACTTCTTCAAGTTCCACCAGCGCTTTAATCCCCACATCCATCTGTAAGTCCTTATTAAGGGTAAAAGACCTTGTCTCTTCGTTATAACCTGCATAGCTGAAGGTTAGCTTTGTTTCTCCCTGAGGAAGACTGATGCTGTAAAAGCCATACCTATTGGTTATTGTTCCGGTCTGAGTACCCGGAACGTAAATATTGACACCTACCAGCAGTTCACCGCTCGACTCTTCTTTTACATATCCGCTTACCGTGTAACGCTCTTGAGCCGTTAGCAAATCAGCAGTTATCAGAAAAATGAAAATAAAAAAAATAAAACTTGTTTTCATGGAAAGAATGTTATTCTGATTGTATTAATGATTTATCCGGTTTAATATTGAAAATTTATTGTTATTCTGATTTAATCTGTACTAAAAACTTCTTAAAAAAACAACAGACAGTCTCTGTAGATATTCGAAAATGCAAATATTATATGCTTCACAAAAAAACGCTTTCATTCAGGCTACAAAAAACGATCTTTCAGGGGCACTAAGGTAGCTAAAACAAGTTTAAAAAACGAATGCGTCTGGCAAATAATAAAAAAATTATTTTTTTACATGGTTTTCCGGAAAAAGAGTCGTAAAGATTTGGATGTTACTTGTTGATATTATTTTTTTATTTTTGATAAAAAATTGAAGTTATGAGAAACAGCTTACTTTTCATTTTGATACTGATAGTTTTTTCAGCCTGCACGGATAAAACTTATGAATATTGGGATATCAATGAATTTAATATAACAGAAGATGCTTTAAAAGATGGTGAAAAACTAAAGCTTTTATACACCAGCCAGGGACCCGGTATTAATGAAGATAAAGAACATTATTACCATTATGTTGCAATTTCAAAAGAAACCGGCGACTCTGTAAACATCTTAACCACTCAAAGTATTCAATTAGATAAGTTGAAAAAAAATTCAAATAATATAATATTTGTATCTTTAGCAGGTCAGGCCATTGATTTTGTGCAAGGCATAAATAACGAACATATTAAAGATGAACAGCTAAGTGAAATGTTGGCCAACGTAGACTCGACAGAAAGCGAAATTAACCTGAACATCAAAAAAGTAGTACGTGATCCTGATTTTGACGATATTGCCAAAAATGATCATCCTGCTATTGTTGGTTTTCTTGGTATTAAAAAACCAGGTAAAAATAAACGGGAACTCCTTTAACCTGCATTTTTCTTAAGGATACAAATGCAACCGCCAACAAATTTCCCTCTCGCTTACGTATGACTTCAAACTAATATATATTAGTATTTTCCATATTTTTCTCTTTCTGCCTCTAAGATGCTGCCACCATGAATTATCCATTGGTTATTTAGGATTTATTAACATTTTCGGTTATTTTTGATTCAAATTATAGCTATATTTGAAATAAAATTATACCTGTGAAAAACACCCAAGATCAAAAAGCACTTGCGCCTTTTAGTTGTAATTATACACCTCAGCTTCCGGAGCTGTTATTGAAACTAGGCTGTACAATAGGAATATCCACCTATCAGGCTGGCAAGCTGATTTTTATTTCTCCAAAAGATGAGAACCATATCATCCAGCTTCCCCGGACTTTTGCCAAACCGATGGGCATTGCGCTGGATAGCGAAAAAGGGAAAATGGCTTTGGCAACAAAAGATGAGATCATTACCTTCAGAAATTCTAATGACCTGGCACGTCATTATCCTAAATCACCGGGAAAATATGACGCCTTATTCATGCCACGTGCAACATTTCATACCGGACCTCTGGATATTCATGATTTGAACTATGGCCATAACAACACATTATACGCTGTAAACACCTTGTTTTCCTGTATTGTAACCATTGATGATGACTATAATTTTCATCCTGTCTGGAAGCCACCGTTTATTGATAAGCTGGCCTCAGAAGACCGTTGTCATCTGAATGGGATGGCACTAAAAGATGGTCAGCCTAAATATGCTACGGCATTTAACCGTGGAAATTCCATGCAAAGCTGGCGGGAAAACATTACGTCATCAGGAATTATTATGGATGTGGAAACCGATCAAATAATAGCCGAAGGACTGGCGATGCCACATTCTCCCAGATTATACGGCAATAAGCTATATGTATTGCTGTCGGCAACAGGAGAACTGATTGAGGTTGACGTGGAAAGTGGAAAGCACAAGACTGTCATTAAACTGGATGGGTTCGTCAGAGGCATGGATTTATACCGGGATTATCTTTTTATTGGCTTATCCAGGCTAAGAAAGAATTCCTCAACATTTGCAAAACTGGATTTTGCTGATAAGGCAAACCAGGCAGGGATTGTAGTCGTCCATCTGCCAACGGCTTCTGTGGCCGGAAAAATTACCTACCAGACCTCTCTGGATGAAATCTATGACATCCGTATTTTCCCCGAAATGATGCGGCCAAATATTATGAATACAATCAAACCTGACCATAAATCGGGATTAATGATTCCTAACGCCACCTATTGGGCTAAAAACAAACCTACTTCTTAAATAAAAAAAAATGAAAAATCAACATTATGCCAGAAAACAACGGCAACTAAAGAACAAGATTAATCAGCTTGACTCTTTGGTTGCACAGCAGGATACAAGTCTGCAAGAGCAAATCCGTCATCTTTTGGGTAAAATTAAAGCCCTGTTGGCGGATTTGCGGGCTGTTTTGGCTCCTGCCAGTATGAAAACAATCCTTGGTTCGCTCACCCTGATTTTGGGATTGAGTTTCTCGAACCAGGCTGAAGCGCAAAGCTTTGATATCCCGGTGACCAATCCATTTGGCCTGGATTCTGTCTATATGTATGCTTTTCCGGCATTTGCCGACATGGATAATGACGGGGACCTGGATTTACTGGCAGGTCAGTACTCCGGAAATTTAAACTATTTTGAAAACACCGGCGATGCGCATAATCCGCAATTTGGCAATGTCCAGGTAAATCCCATGGGCTTATCTGCTACACACATGATTTCATTTCCAACTGCTGCGGATATCGATGGTGATGGTGATATTGATGTGCTGGTAGGAGAGTATTACGGGAATATGAGGTTTTTCGAAAATACCGGTTCGCCAAATGCTCCGCAGTTTTCAGGGCCAACAGCTAATCCGTTTGGCCTGACAAAAGCCTCACGATTTGCATTGCCTGAATTTGTTGATATTGATGATGATGGTGATTACGATTTGTTTGTAGGCGAGTATTACGGAAACATTAAGTTTTATGAAAATACAGGTAGCGCAACCAACCCCCAGTTCGACCCGCCACAGTCCTTGCCATTTGGGCTGGATTCGGCTTATATGGTACCCTCGCTGGCATTCGGGGATTATGACAGGGATGGGGATTATGATTTGATCATGGGCGAATATTATGGAAATATCTCATATTTCGAAAACACCGGATCTGCTACCAATCCCCAGTTTGCTGCGCCTCAAACAAATCCGTTTGCATTTATTCCAACGTATGAAATTGCCATTCCGGCCAGTGGAGATCTGGACAATGACGGGGATCTGGATTTAATGGTTGGAGAATACGAAGGAGCTTTTATATATTATGAGAATACGGATCTGAATCTATCGATTAATCTAAAAACCAACAATAAACTGGAAATATATCCAAATCCGGCAACTTCCTTTTTCAGAATTGAAGGAAATTATTCTGAGGAAGCACAAATAATGATATTTGATGCAACCGGGCGTTTGCAAAAAAGCATAAAGGAGTTGGATCAACAGTGTGATGTTTCCGAATTGTCTGCTGGTATGTATATAATAAAGCTGATTGACGGAGACCAAATGCATGTCAATCGCTTAGTGATTCATTAAGCTTATTGGTCATTAAAATTTCAAAAAAGTGTTTATTCCCGTGAGTTGAAAATTCAGCTCACGGGATTTTTTATCAAGTTTTTTGTCTTTACAAATTGCAAATCCAGTCAGCTTTTTATTTCGCAATTTTTTGCTTTTTCCGATTGAGTGAGCAATTCCGCAACTTGGTAAGATCCTCACACAACTCCAATTATAAGCTTGTTTACGTTCCGCCTTATTTTTGATGTCTATCTTCTGGTTTTCTTGTTAGCACAAAATACAAAACATATAACCAGCTAAAAATCCCGTGCAAAAATGCTAGCAAAACAGATTTGTTCCTTTCCCAGGAAACCACCACAGCTATACCACTTCCTAATCCAATTCCAGTACTTATTACTGTATTTTTTATTTCGTTATTCCCCGATTCTTGACTAAAACATTCGAAAGAGAATATCAGCAATAAAATTAAAGTCAGTTTAATTTTGTTCATATGATTAAAATTTTGAGTGATTTACACCAATGAATAGCAAACGGAGAGCTATAAATACAGTAGACCTTTCCACGATCGCCCGATAAAAGCACAAAAATTTCATTTCATCTACGTTCCTATCCACGAGCCACGGTGGCTATTGGATTTATAGCATGTTGGCGTTTCGTAATCTTATAGTATCTTTATTTGTTGTACTTCTGAAAAAAAATCAACCAATATTTTTGATAATATTATGTTTGAGCCCACTCCGAAAAGTCCAGCAAGCAAATTTATAGTATGACTGTTGATAAATTTGTTGATAAAATTAGCATATATTAGATTGTTATATAGGTAATTATAAGTTATTTTTTATTATTTTGCACCATAAAACCAAA
>JAIPBW010000003.1 GCA_021738505.1 Bacteroidales bacterium
CCATTTACTGCGTTACGCTTGCCCGAAAATTGCTCATTTACCTGAGTAAACTGCGCATTTTCGGGCTGCGCAAGCCCCCGATAAATGCGGGGCAGGCTTTGTAAATGGAACCTTCTGAACAGAGACATGATCACTAAGACACCTTGTCCACTTTATGGACAGACACTAATTAACTTCCTCTGCAAGACTAAAATACTCCGGTATAATTATAAGGTGTAATGTTTTTTAATTCTTCTTTCACCGATTCAGAAACATCAAGATTTTCAACAAATTTCACGATTTTCTGCTGGTCAATCTTATCATTTGTTCGGGTAAGCTCCTTAAGCTTTTCATAGGGATCCGCCACTCCTTCCCTTCTCAAAATAGTCTGAATAGCTTCAGCCACAACAGCCCAGTTATCTTCCAGATCCTGATGAATTGCTTCTTCATTTACGATCAGTTTATCCAATCCTTTTAATAGCGATTTTAATGCAATAACCAAATGGCCGACAGGCACGCCAATATTCCGTGTGACAGTTGAATCGGTCAAGTCCCTCTGTAAACGGGAAACGGGAAGCTTTAACTCAAAATGCACAAAAAGCGCATTGGCTACTCCTAAATTTCCTTCAGCATTTTCAAAGTCTATCGGATTGACTTTGTGCGGCATAGCAGAGGATCCAACTTCTCCTTTTTTGATTTTTTGCTTAAAATAATTCATGGAAATATAAGACCAGACATCTCTGCTAAAATCAATCAAAATTGTGTTGATCCTTTGCAATCCGGAGAAAAACGCTGACATATCATCATAATGCTCTATTTGCGTTGTGTAATCCTGTCTTTCCAGTCCCAGCTTATCTTTCAAAAATTTATTTCCAAAATCCACCCAGTCCGTATCAGGAAAAGCTATGTGATGAGCGTTAAAATTCCCGGTTGCTCCTCCGAATTTTGCAGTAAACGGAATAGCTTTGAGTGTATCCATTTGCTTTTTCAGGCGACTGATGAATACCTGGATTTCTTTGCCTAATTTTGTCGGTGAAGCAGGTTGGCCATGTGTATGTGCTAACATTGAAATATTTTTCCACTCTGCTGCCTTTGTTTTCATAGCATCAATGATCTCTCCAATCATAGGCTGCAGAATATTATTCCAAGCATCCATAATAGAAAGAGGGACTGCTGTATTGTTGATGTCCTGTGATGTCAAGCCCAAATGGATATATTCTTTATAATCGGACAATCCAATTTCATCAAACTGCTCCTTCAAAAAATACTCTACTGCTTTCACATCATGATTTGTAATCTTTTCAATCGCCTTTATTCTTTCAGCATCTCCTTCCGTGAACTTAAGGTACAACTCCCTCAGATCATAAAAGCGATCTGTGTTTATTTCACCTAAGCGCCCGGTTTTATTTTCGCAAAGGGCTATAAAATACTCTACCTCCACCTGTATGCGATATTTAATAAGAGCAGCTTCAGAAAAATAAACCGCGAGGTCTTTTGTTTTTTCACTATAGCGTCCATCTATAGGACTAATGGAATATAAACCGGGATTATGCATAATGATTCAATTTTATAGAACACAGATGATTTACCTGTGATTTGTCTTTCTTTAATGTTTCAAAAATACGAATTATAACAGAACACAGACGGTCAAAAATACAAACCAACGATCTGTAAAAAAATAAAGGGCAACCTGTGGTTACCCTTTACAATACGTTTATTTTTTCTTCTTTTGTTGTTTTTGTGCTTCTTCCAGGCGCTGCTGAAACTTGGATTTTTTCACCGGTTTCTTTTTATTCGCCTGAATTTTGGCGCGGATTGCATCTTCATCTACTATAAATTTTCGAATAACAATCATTTGGATAAAGGTAATCACGTTGGCCAGAAAGTAATAATAACTTAGCCCGGACGCATAATTGTTAAAGATAAACAAGAGCATTACCGGCATAAAATACATCATTGTCTTCATACCGGGCATCTGTTGCCCCGTATTCATATTTTGCTGGTTCACCCAGGTATAAAGTACCGTTGAGATCGCCATTAATAAAGTAAACAAACTTACATGGTCCCCATAAAACGGGATCGAAAACGGAAGACTTAAAATGCTATCATAGGTAGACAAATCGCTTGCCCACAAGAAACTTTCACCTCTCAATTCGATAGATGACGGGAAAAAGCGGAACATCGCAATCAAAATAGGAAGTTGCAACAGCATAGGCAAACAACCCGCCATAGGGTTCACTCCTGCCTTTTTATACAACGCCATTGTGGCTTGTTGCTTCTTCATTGCTTCATCCTTCTTAGGATATTTTTTGTTTATCTCTTCGATTTCCGGTTTTAAGACTCGCATTTTAGCCGAGGACATATAAGTCTTATAGGCAATCGGAAACAGTAATAATTTTAATAAAATGGTCAATATCAGAATTATAATACCATAATTAAAATTAAATCCTTCGAGATAATTAAACACAGGAATTACCGCAAAACGATTAATCCAATTCAGCAGGAAGAATCCCCATCCGAGAGGTATCATTTGCTCCATATCCAGATCATATTTGTTCAATCGTGGATATTCGTTGGGGCCAAAATAGAAAGCAAATTGAGCCGTATTATCGCGGGCACTTTTATAGTTTATCGAAAGTTCTGCTTTCATCGTTTTCAGATAATGCAGAGATGGGTCCGGTTCTTCAACCTGAGTAACAGTCTCCAGGTCTGCACTTTCAATAGAATTATCCTTAGACCACAACATGCTGTTGAAGAAGCGTTGTTTAAAAGAAAGCCATTCAACACCTGTGGAAATGGTTTCCTGATCGTCATCTCGTTCATTAAGGTCATCGACATCCCCTACTTTGTCACGATAGAAAATTGTAGAGCCACCCCCCATAACAGATTTCTGACTCTTTTCCTGCTGACGAAGATGGGCTTTCCAGGTCAGGTCAACCACATTGTTTCCATATACGGAACGCATGGCATCCTCCAACCTTTCAAACTTCACATCCATATCCAACATGTATTTATCACCACGGATTGTATATACATATTCTACATACCCGGCTTTGTCATTAATACTATCAGGATGATAAGCATAAAGGCGCATACCAAAAGTAAGACTATCCTCTCCGGTAACTTTCATTTTTGACGTCTCGCGGCTGCCATACCAAACAGGTTCAAAATAATAGTCTCCGGTTGAAATTAACTGATCAGCATCATTGTAGAACTGAAAGTTGAATTCTGAGGAGTCCGGTGTAAAAAGATAAAGAGGAAGTGAATCGTAGGTTTGGAAATTTTTCAATTCAACCTGAGCTATTCGTCCGCCTTCATTTGCGACCTTTATTTTAAAAACCTCATTTTCTATATAAAAGAACTTTTCCTCTCCCTGGGAAGCATGAGAAAACGAGCCTTTTTTGGCTTTTATCTCCTGATCTTGCGCTTTTTCTGTACGCGTCTGCTCAGCGCGCTCTGATTGCTCAGCCGTCCTTTTTTCCTCTTCAATCTCCTTTTCCTGCTGTCTGTTTGCTTGCCCGGATTCTCCATCACTATCCTGCACTTGCTCTGTCTTTTCTGAATCCGGCTGTTTTTCAGGCGGCTCAGGAGCAAACCATAAAGAATATCCGATCATTAATCCAAAGATCAATAACAAGCCTAAGACCGTGTTTTTATTCATATGTCTAAAATTTTGTTCGTTGTTCCGTGTTTTGTGTTCGTTGTTCGTCCGCTAATTGCGCTAATTACACACCAATTAACGCGGATTGAGTATATTCTTATTCGCAAATGTAATTCGTAATTCGTAATTCATAATTCAAGATACGCATCATCGCCAACTCACCACTCACCACTCACTACTCATTCTCTTAGTCTCTTCGTTCTCTAATCCCGATAGCTATCGGGACTCTTAGTCGCTTATCCCGATAGCTATCGGGACGCTCAGTTCGCATCATCGCCAACTCGCCGCTTCGCATTTAATCATTCTCCTGTGTGCCGAACGCCGCGCCATGGAGATTTCATATGATTAAATTTTTTAAAATATTGATAATGTCATTATTATGTTTTCTTGCTTTTATCTCTTTATCTCTTACTGTCATTTGCTTCGCGTCATCTTTAGTCATTTGCACTTCGCGCGTCATCTTGCTTTACTATATTCTAAGTCATTTACTTCAGTGCTTTCTGAGACGGTTATATTTGACAGCAGCCGGACACACAGGAGTATAGAAAATGACTATTAATGACAATAAATGACATTGTTTTCCTTGCAATATCCAGCTCGCCCATCCCCTGATCAAATAAAGCACTGCTTTCCTGCAACTTATACTTTCATCGCAAATTACAGGGCACAAAGATAATCAAATCCTCAAAGTTCCGAATCAATACAATGAAATGAAATTTTTTGCACCAACTTCTAATTTGCATCTGTATTCTTGTGATATTTCAATGCTGCTTCAATAAACCCGATAAATAAAGGATGAGGGTTGTTAACTGTGCTTTGATATTCAGGGTGAAATTGTACACCAACGAACCAGGAATGGTTTTCCAATTCAATTATTTCGACTAAATCATTTTCGGGATTAATTCCAACCGGCATCATGCCATGATCTTCAAAATCTTTTCTGTAATTATTATTAAATTCATACCGATGCCTATGGCGCTCTTCTATAGTTTCCTGATTATACATTCGGAAAGTTTTAGAATTCCTCTGAAGCTTGCAGGAATACTTGCCCAGCCGCATGGTTCCACCTTTATCCTGAACATTTAATTGCGAACCCATCAGGTCAATTACAGGAAATTGCGTTTCAGGATTCATCTCTGTTGAATGCGCATCACTCATGCCTAAAATATTCCTGGCAAATTCAATGGCAGCACATTGCATACCCAAACAAATTCCCAGAAAGGGGACATTGTTTTCTCTGGCATAGCGAATAGCTTCTATTTTTCCTTCTATTCCGCGCGTTCCAAAACCCGGGGCTACCAAAATTCCATCCAGGTGGCCCAGTTTTTCTTCGGCTGTGTCATTTGAAATACTTTCGGAATGGATCATTTTGACCTTTACCTTGCAATCATTCATAACACCTCCATGAATGAATGCTTCATCGATGGATTTATAAGAGTCCTGAAGTTCCACATATTTACCTACTAATCCAATTTTCACTTCGGCAACCGGATTCTTCAGTCGGTTCAGAAAACTTTTCCACCGCGAAAGATCAGGTTCGCGTTCGGATTTCACTTCCAGTTTTTTCAAAACCACCTGATCAAGTTTCTCTTTGGCCATTAACAAAGGAACATTGTAAATCGTGGATGTGTCAATGGACTCAATAACTTCAGTAGAGTCCACGTTGCAAAATAACGCTACCTTATCTTTCAATCCTTTGTTAAGCGGATATTCAGTCCGGCAAACCAAGACATCAGGTTGCACTCCCAGCTCCAGCAATGCTTTTACGGAGTGTTGAGTTGGTTTTGTTTTTAGTTCTCCGGCAGCAGCCAGATAAGGGATAAGTGTAAGATGTATTACCAAACTATCTTTGCCTTTTTCCCAGCGAAGTTGACGAATGGCTTCCACATAGGGCAAAGACTCAATATCACCCACTGTTCCACCTATTTCTGTCAGAACAAAGTCATAGTCGCCGGTCTTTCCTAAGGCTTCAATGCTTTTTTTTATCTCATCAGTAATATGCGGAATTACCTGAACAGTCTCACCCAAATAATCCCCACGACGTTCTTTTTGAATCACATTTTGGTAGATCCTTCCAGTGGTGATGTTGTTGGCCTGTGAGGTTGAGACGTCCAAAAAACGCTCATAATGACCTAAGTCCAAGTCTGTTTCCGCACCATCCGAAGTCACATAACACTCGCCATGTTCATAGGGATTTAGTGTTCCCGGATCTACATTGATATAGGGATCCAGTTTTTGAATTGTTACCCGGTACCCCCGGTCTTGTAACAATTTTGCCAGGGATGCAGAAATAATACCTTTCCCTAATGAAGAGGTAACGCCTCCCAAAACAAAAATATATTTAGTTGATGTCATGAAAATTAATCTTTTACGGTTTTAGATTCCGCTTCGCAAAATACAAAAAATATGATCGCTGTTAATTATCGCTTATAAAGATTTTTAAACAAGCCTCATTTTTCCAGGAACAAAACGATTCAATCCTCTGGTTGGTATATTACTGGTTCCGTTTTTTCTGGCAAAAGAGCGTGATAAAGAAATAAATAAATACAAATTTTAATCTCATTCTCACGATTTGAATAATAATTGGAGGACCCTGTTTAGTTATTATTTTTTTAGTGCTATAATGAACGACTTGCAAAAAACATTATCTTTGCACCTTATTACAAAAAAAATTAATGAATTTTGGTTGGCAATTATAAAAAGTATTATCTTTGCACTCCATTTGAAAGAATCAACAATTCTAATTATTAAGACAGAAGCTTATGTATCTGACAAAAGAATTTAAGAAAGAAATATTTAAAAAATACAACTCTTCCGAGGAAAACACTGGATCACCGGAAGGTCAGATTGCGTTGTTTACATCACGCATTAAACATTTGACCGAACACCTGAAGGAAAACAAAAAAGACAAAAATACAGAACGTTCTCTTGTCCGCCTGGTAGGAAAAAGAAGAAGACTACTTGACTATCTTAAAGACAATGATATTGAGAGATACCGTAATATTATCAAAGAATTAGGCATTCGTAAGTAAAACGACACATAATATTATAATAGAAAAAAGGCTGTCCTGCAAGGCAGCCTTTTTTTCTATCATCCTGCCCTATATTCCAATACATTTAAAATGCCGGTTTTATTTCTAATCCGGCATAATAGATTGGAGAATTTGCATTACCTTTGTATTCAACAAGAAATAAAAACGTGTCAAAAGAGTAGTACACATAATTTAATTAAAGAAGTATGACCAAAATTGGTATTCAAGAAACATTTCATTTAGGAGACGGTGCGTCCACGACGCTTGAAACCGGAAAATTAGCCAAACAGGCTGATGGGTCAGTCGTAGTAACACATGGCGACACCATGTTGCTGGCCACTGTAGTATCAAAAAAAGAAGTAAACAAAGACGTAAATTTCTTACCTCTAACCGTAGATTACAAAGAAAAATATGCTGCTGCGGGACGCTTCCCGGGCGGATTTTTCAAACGTGAGGCTCGCCCTTCAGAATATGAGATTCTTATCTCACGCCTCATCGACCGCGCCCTTCGTCCTTTATTCCCCGATGATTATCGCGCGGAAACACAAGTCTTAGTATCTCTGATCTCCGCAGGTAAAGATATCTCTCCTGACGCTTATGCTTGTCTAGCTGCCTCAGCGGCAATTCAGGTATCGGATATTCCAATCGAGATGCCCATCTCCGAAGTAAGAGTTGCTCAAATTGATGACAAATTTGTAATCAACCCCTTGCGCTCGGAACTGGAAAACGCAACCTTAGAGCTCATCGTAGCCGGAACTATGGAGAATGTCAACATGGTTGAAGGTGAGATGCAAGAAGCCTCTGAAGAGACCATGATGGAAGCCATCAAAGCGGCTCATGCAGCTATTAAAGTACAATGCCAGGCTCAGATCGAACTGCGGAAGAAAACAGAAAACGAAAAAGGGGAAATCACCATCCGTGAATATGAGCATCCCGAACAAGATGAAGAGCTGGAAAAGAAAATATGGGAAAGCACCTATGATAAAGCTTACGAAATAGCTTCCGCCAATATCACCGACAAACATGAAAGATCGGAAAAATTTAGTGCGATCATTGATGAGTTTATCGAATCCATGTCCGAAGAGGAACAGGAAGAAAAAGCATCATTGGCAAAACACTACTTTCATGATGTGCAAAAAGATGCCATCCGCAACATGGTATTGGATAAACGAACACGCTTAGACGGCAGAAAACTGGATGAGATTCGTCCGATATGGTCTGAAGTAGATTATCTGCCCGCAGCTCACGGCTCTGCCGTTTTCACCCGCGGAGAAACACAATCCCTTTCTACGGTAACATTGGGCTCTAAGCTTGATGAGCAAGTCATTGACGGTGCTATTATCGAAGAAAAACAAGATTTCATCCTTCATTATAACTTTCCTCCTTTCTCTACAGGAGAAGTTAAACGTATGATGGGTACCAGTCGTCGTGAACACGGTCACGGAAACCTTGCTCTTCGTGCACTTAAGCCTATCATGCCTGCTTCAGAAGACAATCCTTACACTATCCGGATTGTATCTGACATTTTGGAATCCAACGGATCATCATCAATGGCTACGGTTTGTGCCGGTACACTTGCTTTGATGGATGCCGGAGTGAAAATCCAAAAACCGGTTTCCGGTATTGCAATGGGACTCATTGCAGATGCCAAATCAGACAATTATGCTGTCCTTTCTGATATCCTGGGCGATGAAGACCATCTTGGAGATATGGACTTTAAGGTTACAGGTACCCGGGACGGAATAACAGCATGCCAAATGGACATCAAAGTAGATGGCCTTTCCTATAAAGTCATGGGAGAAGCTTTAGAACAAGCGAAAGCCGGCCGTATGCATATCCTGGATAAGATGACGGAAACGATTGAAAAACCACGGGAAGATTATAAAGATTTTGTGCCGAGAATTGAATCTCTAATTATTGCTAAAGAATTTATTGGCGCTATTATCGGACCCGGAGGAAAAGTAATTCAGGAAATTCAAAATGAAACCAACACAACAATTACAATTGAAGAAGTTGGTGAATTTGGCCATATAGATATCATGTCTCCTGATAAGGAGTCTATTGATCAGGCCAAAGAAAGAATTCGCCTGTTAACAACTGTACCCGAAGTTGGTGAAGTATACACCGGTAAAGTGAAAAACGTTGTTGCTTTTGGTGCTTTTGTTGAAATACTTCCCGGAAAAGAAGGCTTATTGCACATCAGCGAGCTTGAATGGCACCGTGTAAACAATGTGGAAGACATTCTTAAAGTTGGTGATGAAGTACAAGTAAAACTTATTGAAGTAGACAAAAGAAGCGGAAAACTTAAGCTTTCCCGCAAAGCTCTTCTGCCAAAACCTGAAAAGGACAAGTAGAATTCATATGATTAAATTTTATTAAATAGGTGTTATGGAACTCACATGCAGTAGCCTAACTTTAATCATTTATCTGTGTGTTTAAGGCTATCATGTTCGTTTCATATGTCTAAATTGATTTTAATGGTACTATGTTTACCCCGTCATTTTTGCGGGGGAACCCCATGCTGTAGCTTAACTTTAGTCATCATCTTGTGTGCTTAAGGCAAACATGGAGGTTTCCTTTATAAAAAAAAGCACCTTTCCAAATCGGTTAGGTGCTTTTTTTGTTGCTAATCCACTGACTTTATTGTCAGAGGCATTTTACACGCCATATTCTTTACGGGCATACATTGAATACAAGATGATAAATAAGGTAACGAAAACACTTAGCACAGCAGAAGGCATCGCTACTACTTCATCCTCAAAAAAGGTCATTGCCACAACGGCTGAAAAAGCAGAACTTTTGATAACCATCATTAAAGTTGAACTAATAATTCTTGACGTTTTCACCTTATTCGCTTTTAGTATTTTTCCATAAATAAAAGCCAGAACAAACATGGCTATAATAAACACAAGCGAGGTATACAATAATATGTCCGGGTTGCTAAAAATTACATTTCTGCTCATTCCCACAATCGGTGTGATTACAATAAAAAAGCCCCATTTTACTACATAAGGTCTAATCTTATCTGTTGCCGGTACAATTTTGGGGTGTCGCAAAAATCTTGAAATGATCAAAGGGATCACAATAAGTTTCACCAGGATCATAAAAATTTCCATCGGGTCAATTATTGATTGACCGAGAAAAATCAACACTATGGCCGGAGCTAAAAACATAGCTACAATGTGCAATCCGAACACCCCGCTCACGGAAAAATTAATATCTCCTTTAAGCATGGTTGAGAAAGGTATTATCGATGGACCTGGCGGCGCCGCCGCTATCAAAACAAACCCGGCCCATAATAAAAAGTTTTCTTCTCCGGGAAAAATTAATTTCGATATTCCTATAACGATAAGTCCGAACAAAATATAATTAAGCAATACAGAAATACCGATAGGGATTAGCGCGTTTTTTAACGGGATCCAGCTTTTAAATGTAAATCCTGATGTGGCAGCTATCATAACTATAGCTAAAGCATATAGTGAAATATCAGACAAAAACTCAGTACCTTTACCAAAAATTAATCCTGAGACAATAGCTAAACTCAGGACAAAATCACGATGATTGACAATTTTACTTACTTTTTCTATCATTCTGGGTATTTTTGTTCGTTGATTTAACAATTGATTTTAAATAAAGTTGACATTATATGCACTTGTTCTATCATTCAGATGCGGGTTTCTCTTCTTCATTCACTTTTAATAAAGAAGAGTCAGGACATATAGCCAAAGTGCTCCGGCTTAAACCCGGTGACACAATCCACCTGACAAATGGGTTAGGATATTTTTATCCGGCCGAAATCATAGAGGCCAACCCCAATAAAGTCCGAATTAATATTCTGGAAGAGAATCATCAGCCTCGCAGAGATTTTTTTATTCATATTGCATTGGCACCAACGAAAAACATAAAACGTACCGAATGGTTTGTAGAAAAAGCAGTGGAAATAGGTATAGAAAAGATCAGCTTTTTTCACAGCCGGCATTCGGAGCGAGACATCATAAAACCGGAACGGATCAGAAAAGTAGCCATTGCTGCTATGAAGCAATCCCAAAAAGCTTATTTACCTGACATTAACGACATATCAAGTTTTGAGAATGTATTAAATAATGCTGATGAATCGCACAAATGGATGGCTCACTGCAACAATAACAGCACAAGAACACAAATTGACTCTGTTAAAACAGGAGAAAGCCACATTATATTAATAGGTCCCGAAGGAGGCTTTCACCCGGATGAAATAGCGGAAGCAGAGAAAAATGGGTTTACATCCATTGAACTTAGCCCCTATCGATTACGAACAGAAACAGCAGCTTTAACAGCATGCCAGTGGCTGAATATTCAATATACTAAAGAGCTACTTAATCGTTTAAAGCTATAGAGAACGCAAAATCATTCCGTATTTTGATAAATAGCTTTTACCTTTGCACATAAATAATAAATAAATGAAAAAGCTACTCACAATAACCTTACTATTAATTGCCATAACAGCTTATGCGCAAAATCAACCAGGCATAAAGATTGCCAGGCTAAAATATGAAGGTGGCGGCGACTGGTATGCAGACCCTACATCACTGACAAACCTAATTTCCTTCAGCAACCAAAACCTAAACACCAATATCGCCGGCAATTACGAAACAGTAGAAGTAGGCAGCAAGGAGATATTTCAATATCCGTTTGTTCATTTAACCGGCCATGGTAATATTGTCCTTAGTCCCGGCGAAGCCGAAAACCTTCGCAAATACCTACTATCAGGAGGATTTCTACATATCGACGACAACTATGGATTAGATGAATATATCCGTCCTGAAATGAAAAAAGTTTTCCCTGAACTTGAGTTTGTGGAATTACCTTATGGCCATCCCATTTATCATCAGAAATATGATTTTAACAATGGAACACCCAAAATCCATGAGCATGACGGAAAACCGGCTCAGGGATTCGGTTTAATCTATGAGGGCCGTCTGGTTTGTTACTATACATACGAAAGTGATCTGAGTGATGGCTGGGAAGACCCGGAAGTACATAATGATTCGGAAGAAACACGGCTAAAAGCGCTTCAAATGGGTGCAAACATTATACAATATGTCTTTATGAAGAATTGACAAATTCCAAATACCGAAATCCCCCTTCCCCTATCCCGCTGTATATCTGATTTTTAAACAACAAAGCTAAATAACAACGAAACACAAAAACTTTTAGCACCCCATATTGTTGATATTATGACTAAACATTATTATATTTGTCCCCCAATTACAAAGTATGAAAACAATTTAAAAATTATTAAATCTTATTAGTTATGAAAAGAATTTTAATTTCCGCAATTTTGCTTATTGCATTTGTGGGTGTACAGGCACAGACCATTAACGCCCCACAGATCAATGAAAAGCACAAAGAAAATGCAAAAAAAATTGAGAAAAAAGCCGATTCAAAAGCAGGTAGTTGGTTCGAACCAACATTGAATCTTTTGGATGACTTTTACGGAGGCAGTTATGACAATGCTGTTACACTTTATTCAAATATTTTGTGGCCAGATTCAGCTGCAAAGTATTTAAGTAACGGGCCAACACATGCATGGTTAAATTCTATGGGTTTTGTTGTTGATCCTTATGCTGACTGGTATTCACAGGCAATTGACATTGACAATCAAAACGTAACGAACATCTCGCTCGACTCACTGTATATCGTGGGATGGTACGAAAACGTAAATGGTGTATTTGAAGATACACTTGTTTTCGAGATTGTCGTTGATACAGCAACTACTCAGCCAGCTTTCTCTAACATTTTCTACACAGACTCCAGCGCATTTTTCAGCGCTCCGAGAATGCAAGGAAGTAGCACATTAAAAGGTTTTGAAGCCCGTCTGACCGATCCGAATAAGTATGTTATCAAGCATGTTCTTACGGACCAGGACTCAACTATGGGTGGTGGTAAAATTATGAATTTTGCCATTGAAGATTATATCCCATCAGGAATCAATATCAATCCTGAAGAGGTTGTAGGTATCAGCGCTACTTTCGTTCCCGGATACTCTTACTCTTTCGGAGACACTATTTTCGATTATGATGCCTCAACACCAGAAGCGTTAATGAATTCTATGCGTATCGGTTTCTATGCTACTGATGATGCACAAGCAAATCCGAATTTGTTCCTTGATCCTTATAATGATGCAGGTCATTACAACGGAACTTATATAATTGAAACAGACGGACGTTATAGCCTTTACAGCTCACAGAGTCCATTAAACGACTGTATGCTCCCACAAACTTCATGGGGTATGTACATGGGTACTTACTTCGATTGGACAGTTGGTGTTGAAGAAAACAAAAACACCATGGAAATGAGCATTTATCCTAATCCTGTTGCAGATCAAATCAACATTTCTGTTGAGGATTACAACAATGCTTCATTAGAAATTTATAACCTGTTAGGCGAAGTTGTTAAATCAGAAACGATTAACAGTGCTAACACAAATGTTAATGTTTCCGGATTAAATAACGGTACTTACATTGTACGCGTTCTTAGCGGAGACAAAGTTGCTACACAAAAAGTTGTAATCAACAAATAATAAAACAATTTATTATCTCGAAAGAAAGCCTGCTTGCAAAAGCGGGCTTTTTTTTTGCCCCGGACTAAATTTTTCAAAATATTGATAATGGTATTATTATGTTTTCTTGCTTTTATCTCTTACTGTTATTTGCTTCGCGTCATCTGTAGTCATTTGCGCTTCGCGCGTCATTTTGCTTTACTATGCTCTAAGTCATTTACTTAAGGGCTTTCTGAGACGGTTATTTTTGAGAGCATCCGGACACAGAAGTATAAAAAATGACCATTAATGACTACCAATGACCATCAATGACAACAAATGACTACTAATGACAATAAATGTCATTGTTTTCTTTGCATTATCCAAATCGTCCAGCCCTTTAATCATTCTCCTGTGTGCCGGACGCCGCGCCATGGAGGTTTCATAATGTATAAAAAAACCGGCTGAGGTCTGTTAAAAAAAGTCTGTTTAATCATAAGTCAGGATTATTGAAAAAGTCTTTAGGACAACAGGCAGAAGGTGGCAAGATGGAGCATGGTGAAACAAAAAGGCCTTTATGAACAAACACAACCTTATAAAAAAAGGCCACACTCAAAAAGAATGCAGCCTTTGTTAAACCTTAATTAAAAGCAAAGTCTAATATCTAATGTTCCCTGTATGAGTCAATCGGTTCGCAAGTACAAACGAGATGGCGGTCACCGTATGCATCGTCAACACGGGTAACAGGCGGCCAGTATTTCTCTCCTTTATTGCTGTCAACAGGAAATACGGCTTTTTCTCTTGTATATGGATAGTTCCATTCGTCGGTTACAACCACAGATGCCGTATGAGGAGCATTTTTAATTACATTGTTTTCTTTGTCAGCCTTACCCTCCTCAATTTCTTTAATCTCTTTGCGAATACTTTTCATAGCCGTAACAAAGCGATCAAGCTCTGGTAATGGTTCGCTTTCAGTAGGCTCTACCATCAGCGTACCATGTACCGGGAAAGCAACTGTTGGTGCATGAAAACTATAATCCGCCAATCGCTTAGCTATGTCAATTTCAGTAATGTCTGCTGATTTATGGAATGGATTACAATCTACGATCATTTCATGAGCAACATTTCCATTGGCACCTTTATAGAGAATATCATAATCCTCGCTAAGTTCCGCTTTCAAATAATTTGCATTAAGAATCGAAATTTTCGTAGCTTCCGTTAATCCGTCGCCACCTAATAACCGTAAATACCCGTAGGAAATAGGCAAAATCAAAGGGCTACCGAAAGGTGCTGCTGCCACAGCTCCTATCGCCTTTGAGCCACCGGTTTTCACTACCTTATGAGAAGGAAGATAGGGTTTCAACTTTTCATTTACGCCAATAGGACCTACACCCGGACCTCCTCCACCATGTGGGATAGCAAAGGTTTTATGCAGATTCAAATGACAAACATCAGCACCAATAATTCCCGGATTAGTTAATCCAACCTGGGCATTCATATTAGCTCCATCCAGATAAACTAAACCTCCATTTTCGTGTACGATATCAATAATCTCCAGAATATCCTCTTCAAAAACACCGTGCGTTGAAGGGTAGGTAATCATTATGGCTGCAAGATTATCTTTGTGTTCTTCAGCTTTCTTTCTTAAATCGTCCAGACTGATATTTCCATTTTTATCACTTTCCACTACTACGACTTTCGTTCCTGCCATTACAGCACTTGCCGGATTTGTTCCGTGGGCAGAAGAAGGAACCAAAGTAATATTGCGGTGACTTTCACCATGATCCTGATGATAAGCGCGGATCGTCAACAATCCCGTATGTTCGCCTGCTGCTCCGGAATTAGGTTGAAAAGATACCGCGGAATATCCCGTGACTTCTTTAAGCCATTCTTCCAGATTATCAATCAATTCGTAATATCCCTTTGCCTGGTCTTTGGGAACAAATGGGTGTATCTCGCCAAATTCGGGCCAGCTAAGTGAAAACAATTCTGCTGCTGCATTAAGTTTCATTGTACACGATCCCAAAGGTATCATTGTCCGGTTTAAGGCTAGATCTTTATTTTCAAGAGAAGTCATATAACGCATCATATCGGTTTCTGAATGATAGGTATTAAAAACCGGATGTGTCAGGTATTCACTTTTTCTTACAAATTTGGAATCAAAAGCATAATCTCCTGGTTTTTCTTGTTTCACGGATTTGACTTGCTGATCGGCAGCTTTGCCAAAGACAGTCAAAATATTTTGTACATCCTGTAATGTGGTTGTTTCATCTAAACTAATACCCACTTTTGATGCATCAATTTTTCTGAAGTTCATCTTTTCTTTCAAAGCTAAATCAATAACCTGATCAGCAGAACCATTCTTGTCTAGTTCGATTGCCAGAGTATCAAAATAGTTTTGATTTAGCTGTTTAAAACCTAACTCCTCAATTCCTTTGGCTAATGTTTTTGCTAAAGCATGGATATCTTCAGCGATGTTCTTCAATCCTTTAGGGCCGTGATAAGTAGCATAAAAACCGGCCATTGAAGCCAATAAAGCCTGAGCTGTACAAATATTCGATGTTGCCCGTTCTCTTTTAATATGCTGTTCTCTTGTTTGCAGAGCCATACGAAGCGCCTGATTGCCTTCTTTGTCCTTTGAAATACCAATAATCCGGCCGGGAATATTTCGTTTATACTTCTCTTCCGTAGCAAAATATGCAGCATGAGGGCCACCGAAACCCATCGGTATACCAAAACGCTGTGTAGAGCCAAGGGCAATATCAGCGCCTAATTCGGCCGGAGGTGTTAATAATGTAAGGCTCAAAATATCAGCAGCCATCGAAACTAACATTTCATTCTCATGCGCTTTTTCTATAAACTGCTTATAATCATGGATTTCTCCATTAATATCCGGATACTGTACAAGTGCTCCGAAAAAAGTATCATCAAGTTCAACCTCTTTAAAATTGCCAAAAACAAGCTCAATGTCCATTGGGACAGCTCTGGTCATGAGAACATCTTTTGTCTGAGGAAAAATTCTGTCATCTACAAAAAACTTCACTGCTCCACGTTTTTTGGCTTTTCTGGAACGCGCATCCAATGACATTGACATAGCTTCTGCTGCTGCTGTAGCCTCATCAAGTAAGGATGCATTAGCCATATTAAAACCTGTAAGGTCTGTGATAACGGTTTGAAAGTTTAACAAAGCCTCAAGCCTTCCTTGCGAAATTTCCGCCTGGTATGGCGTGTAAGAAGTATACCAACCGGGGTTTTCCAAAACATTACGTTGAATTACCCCTGGTAAGATTGTATTGTAATACCCTAAACCAATAAAGGTTTTGTAAATCTTATTTTTTTCACCAAGAGATTTGATATGTTCTATGTATTCCTTTTCATTAATACCTTCAGGTAAAGAAAGGGGTTTATCAAGCCTGATAGATTTAGGAATTGTCTTATCAATCAATTCATCCAATGTTTGAACACCGACTTTTTTCAACATCTCTGGCACCTGGTCGGCGTTGGGGCCATTATGTCTGCGGGAAAAATTATTGGTTATCATAATATTTGTTTTATAGTATTTGTTATTGAATTGTGTTCAAAATTACACCTATTTTATATAATAGCAATATTCTTTTGTTTTACTCTGTATTTGTATTTCATATTTTCAACTCACAAAACGAAGGCATGTCAGATAATCAGGCATTTCCAATAAGACAAACCTTTTAATCTCCGATCTTCAATTTTTCAAGACCAATTGCATTTTTGTACCCACTCAAATAAGGCAGAAATGTAATATAAAAGTAAACAATTTTATAGAAAAATGGTTTCAAAGGAATTAGGACAAAGTGATTATAAATAATTTTTGCAAAAAATTGCATTCTGTTAATGTATAAACAATATGGCCAGCTGTAAAGTGAAGTGCATTTAGCTCTTTTTCAAAAACATATTCAAATTCATGCAATACATGTATATTGATAACATATTGACATATAACAAATTTGAAAATATTAGTCTAAATATTCATGGAATTGTATGCTGCAAAATACAAATACCATTATATTTGCAAATATAAGCGACCCTTATTACAAGGCTTCACTTCCCTCCTGTGGAAAATCAGGCTATTACATAAAACACAACAATACACGCAAACTACAATAAAACATTAGTATCTGGGAATTATAAAATTAGGATCATAAATTTTGTTCCTAAAGCTATTTATAAATTGGAACAATGGAGTAAATTTTAAAATTAATTCAAAATATCAAATCAAAGAATTAGGGTATAATCATTAAATTTAATATTTATGGAGAACATTATTTATTTTATTCCTTTAACAGCCATCCTTGGTTTTCTGTTTATATTGTGGAAAATTTCATGGGTAAACAAACAATCTGAAGGTGACAGCAAAATGCAGGAAGTTTCTGCACGCATAAGAAACGGTGCGATGGCATTTTTAAAGTCAGAATATAAGTATCTGACAGTATTTGTCATCAGTGTATCAATCCTGCTTTTTATCAAAAGTACAACAGAAGTAGATTCGAATGGCTTTGTCGTTATTCCTTTCATTACGGGAGCATTGTTATCCGGCTTAGCCGGATATTTGGGCATGCGCATTGCGACCAAAGCAAATTCCCGTACCACAGAAGCTACAAAAACCTCATTAGGGAAGGCATTAGGTGTTGCATTTAGTGGTGGTTCCGTTATGGGAATTGGAGTTGTTTCATTGGGAATTATTGGTTTAAGTTTGTTATTTATCCTTTTTCAAACCGTTTTATTACCAGAATGGGATATGGTAAAAGTGCTTAACCTCATCTCTTCTTTTTCTCTCGGAGCTTCATCTATTGCTCTCTTTGCGAGAGTAGGCGGTGGTATTTATACAAAAGCTGCGGATGTTGGAGCAGATTTAGTAGGTAAAGTAGAAGCCGGTATTCCCGAAGACCACCCTTTAAACCCGGCCACCATTGCAGACAATGTTGGAGACAACGTTGGTGATGTTGCCGGTATGGGAGCTGATCTTTTTGAATCTTTTGTGGGTGCGATTATTGCTGCCATGGTATTAGGGGCTGCATTTATTGAACTCACGGCTTTTCAAAGCGGATTTGAATTAGGAGCTGTTATGCTTCCACTGGCTTTAGGTGCATTAGGGATTATCACTTCAATCATTGGGATATTATTCGTAAAAGTCAATGGTAGTGGGGATCCTCATAAAGCTTTGAATAAAGGAGAAATTATTTCAATGGCATTAATGATTATTTCATCATTTTTCCTGATTAGTTGGCTACTACCGGAGTCATGGGTAGAAGAGACAGCTTTGAGAGGTGCTATTACTTACACTCCGGTAAAGATTTTCATTGCCACTTTAATAGGAATAGCTGCCGGTTACATTATCGGTCAGATAACAACCTATTATACCGCTACGGGAAAAAATCCGGTTAAAAGTATTGTCAAAAGGTCTATTACAGGTCCGGCTACCAATATCATCTCTGGCATTGAAATTGGGATGCTCTCCACAGCTATTCCCCTGCTAACAATCGGAGCCGCAATAATTGGAGCTTATTATCTGGGTGGTCTTTTCGGAATAGCTATTGCCGCAGTTGCCCTTTTATCCAATGTCGGATTCCAGTTATCAGTAGATGCTTTCGGGCCTATTGCAGATAATGCCGGAGGGATTGCTGAAATGAATCGTCTGTCTCCGGAAGTAAGACAACGAACAGACAAGCTGGACGCCGTAGGAAACACTACTGCTGCCATAGGCAAGGGCTTTGCTATTGGCTCAGCCACTTTAACTGCTTTAGCATTATTCGCAGCTTTCACCAAACAAGCCAATATTACTACCATTGATATTGCCAATCCCGTTATTATCGCCGGAGTTCTTGTTGGGGCCATGCTGCCTTTCTTGTTTTCTTCACTGGCGCTGGGGGCTGTCGGACGCGCTTCAAGTACTATGATTGAAGAAGTTCGCCGTCAGTTTAAAAATATCCCTCAACTTACAAGTGCCTTAAAAATCATGAAAAAATATGAAGGCGATTTTGAACATATTTCCGATGAGGAACAAAAAGAATTAGACGATGCTGCTCCATACGCTGAATATAAAAAATGCATTGAAATATCAACCCAATCATCCCTCAAAGAAATGGTTTTACCGGGGACATTAGCTGTTGTTGTTCCTGTTTTGTTTGGCTACTTAGGCGGCCCGGAAATACTTGGAGGCTTTTTAGCCGGCGCTGTTGCCTCAGGAATACTATTAGCGATATTTCAGGCTAATTCCGGAGGAGCCTGGGATAATGCTAAAAAAATGGTAGAAGAAGGCTATACGCATGAGGGTACGGAATATAAAAAAGGAAGTGAAACACATAAAGCTACTGTTGTAGGCGATACTGTCGGTGATCCACTTAAGGATACATCCGGACCATCCCTCAACATATTAATCAAATTGATGTCTATTGTAGCTTTAGTTATTGCTCCGGGCATTAAAATTGATAAACCTGACGAAAATGCAGCCAGACAAGAGAATAAAGAAGATAACACCCCTGTTGAAACTGCTTTTCAGGCACCGGTTGAAGATGGTTCAACCTTGTACATTAATCCGTCAGTTTTTCACGAAAAGCAAAACACTAAATCATAGTCTTATGTAAAGACTATCTTCTCCAGGATATCTTGGTGAAAAAATAAACAACACCGTATAGGGAAAAATGATGCCCTGTACGGTGTTTTATTTTGCGATAACGTTGCCTTTCTATGAATCGTTTGTATCTTATTAAAGTCTGTATAATAGATAAAATCAAATCCTGAAAGAAAGCCATACTCTATTGCGACCGCAGTAGTAATGTGTTTATATTTAAGGCTAATATCTGCGAACCTACATTTCATAATTTTCAGGATAAAATATTACCTTTGCTACAAATTAATATTTTTTCGGTTTTAAATGTAAGTTTTGTCCAAGTCAGTATATCTTGAAGCCGGCAGACGGCAACAAAAAATAGCTTTGAGCAACTACCCATTTCCGAAGAAAACAAGATTAACAAATAATATAAGGTAAAGTAAGGAACTAAATATGGATTTGTTTGTTGGACAGATTAAGGATCGAAAATGAGGTGAGATAACAATGGAAAAAATTAAACTGAACATCATAGGCATTTCAAACAGTCAGACACAAACAGGAGCTTATGCCTTAATTTTAGGTGAAGAAGAAGGGCAACGCAGGCTACCGATCATCATTGGAGGTTTTGAAGCACAATCTATTGCTATAGAAATGGAAAACATGCACCCCAATCGCCCCTTAACTCATGATTTGTTTCGTAATTTTGCCCAGGCCTTTAATATCACTTTAACAGAGGTAATCATCAATAAATTTGAAGAAGGTGTTTTTTATGCACAATTGATTTGCCATAGTGATGAAGGCCCTCAGATTATTGACTCCCGGACATCAGATGCCATAGCACTGGCTGTACGCTTTAAATGTCCTGTTTATACTTATGAAGAAGTCATGAGTGCTGCCGGGATCCTGATCGAAGAAGAAGACAAGCAAGAAAATGAAAGTAAGGATCAGAACAATCTGGAAGATGTAGATGAAACTACCGAGTTCCAACGCTTTACTGTAGACGAGCTTAAACAACTACTCAACGAAGCGGTAGAAAAAGAAGAATTTGAGCGGGCTTCCCACCTACGGGATGAAATCCGTCGAAGAGAAGAACAGCAACAATAATAAGCGTTTATCAGGAACTAAAGATTTTGCCTTATGAGAAAAGTTATCGGGCTTGTAATAATGTTGATGCTGACTGTATTGTCTTCATCAACAGGTTTTGCTCAGGATAGCACCATGGAAGCTTCAAAGAAAAATCAGTTTGCAGCAGAGCAACCCGATAGCATGATTTCCCATACCAGGGATCAAAACATGGCTCAGGTTCCCGATACGATCGTTTCCGACACTAGTAATGTAGAAGGCGAGAATATTCTTTTAGATAACGAAGATGCCATGGGGTTTAGCTTTGAAAGTCTGTACCGCGGCATCTTAGGTATGATCGTCATTATCCTGATAGCTTTTATCTTTAGCTCCAACCGAAGGGCAATCAACTGGAAGGTTGTGTTTATCGGACTAAGCATACAGGTTGTATTAGCTATTGGAGTGTTGACTGTTCCCTTTGTACAGGGCTTTTTTGAATTTGTCAGTCGTGTCTTTGTCAAAATATTATCATTCACCAATGCCGGAAGTGAATTTCTGTTAGGAGACCTCATGGATAGCGATTCGTTTGGCTACATTTTTGCCTTTCAGGTTCTACCAACCATCGTATTCTTTTCCGCTTTAACAAGTGTTTTATTTTATCTGGGTGTCATTCAAAAAATCGTATACGGCCTGGCCTGGCTAATGACAAAAGCTATGCGTCTTTCGGGTGCAGAAAGTCTATCCGTTGCAGGTAACATTTTTCTCGGACAAACGGAGTCACCGCTAATGGTGAAGGCGTATCTGGAAAAAATGACGAAAAGTGAAATATTATTAGTCATGCTGGGCGGCATGGCTACACTAGCCGGTGGAGTCCTGGCTGCATACATCAGTTTTTTAGGCAATGGAGACCCCGCACAGGAGTTACTTTTCGCTAAACACTTATTAGCTGCTTCTATTATGGCTGCTCCGGGGGCTGTTGTTGTGTCTAAAATTCTGGTTCCTCAAACAGAAAAAATTGATCAAGACGTGAGTGTTAGTCAGGATAAGTTGGGCAGTAACTTTTTGGAGTCGATGTCCAATGGAGCAACAGAAGGTTTCAAGCTGGCTGCGAACGTAGCTGCTATGCTTTTGGTTTTTGTTTCATTTATCGCCATGTTCAATTTTATTGTTGGACAAATGGGTAGCTGGTCCTTCCTGATTTTCACCTTTTTTGCTATTGGCACTTTTTTACTTCTATACTATATTAAAAGAACTTCTATAAAAGCTACTGCCGTATTGGGCTTACTCTTTGTATTCATTGTTGTCTTTAACAATTTGTGGACAGAACCATTAGCGGAAGCAACAACCATTAATTCGTACGTAAAGAACTTAAGCAACGGGCAGTTTTCTCAGTTATCACTGGAATTTATTCTGGGATATACTTTTGCTCCTTTGATGTGGTTGCTTGGAGTGGCTACGGAAGATTTAACCCTGGTAGGACGTCTTTTGGGAGAAAAAATTATCATGAGTGAATTCATTGGTTATGTCAGCCTTTCAGAGTTAAAGTCTGCAGGAGCTTTCACGCATTACAAATCCATCATCATGGCTACATATATGCTGGCAGGTTTTGCCAACTTTGCTTCAATCGGAATACAAATCGGCGGTATAGGCTCACTGGCCCCGGGACGTAAAACCCTTTTATCCAAATTCGGCATGAAAGCATTGCTTGGGGGAACACTAGCCTCATTGATGTCGGCAACGATCGTAGGTATGATCATGGGTTAGTTTCCGTTTAATTGTTAACTATACGGAAGGCTATTACTTATACTTAAAAACAATTGAATTATGCAACAATATATCAATTTACTTAATCATGTTCTGGAAAATGGCATCAAAAAAGATGACCGAACCGGTACGGGTACTATTAGCGTATTTGGCTATCAAATGCGTTTCAACCTTGAAGAAGGATTTCCTGTTCTGACCACAAAAAAATTACACCTGCGTTCTATCATTCATGAGTTGCTATGGTTTTTAAGCGGGGATACCAATGTAAAGTATCTTCAGGATAACAAAGTGAAAATCTGGAATGAATGGGCAGACGAGGAAGGAAATTTAGGTCCTATCTATGGATATCAGTGGAGGAGTTGGCCGGATTACCAGGGCGGATATATCGATCAAATCAAACAGGTTATTAACTCCATCAAAGAAAATCCCAATTCAAGAAGACATATTGTTAGTGCATGGAATGTAGGACAGCTGGAAGATATGAACCTTCCTCCCTGTCATATTCTTTTTCAGTTTTATGTAGCAGATGGGAAATTATCATTGCAATTGTATCAAAGAAGTGCTGATATATTTTTAGGGGTTCCTTTCAATATTGCTTCTTATGCTCTTTTATTAAAAATGATTGCTCAGGTAACCGGCCTCAAAGAAGGCGATTTTGTGCATACATTAGGAGATGCTCATATTTATCTAAATCATATTGAACAGGCCAAATTGCAGAGAACCCGTAAGCCTTACGAACTACCTGAAATGAAAATCAATCCGGAAATCACTGATATAGATAAGTTTTCCTTCAATGACTTTGAACTCATAAATTACAAATCTCATCCTCACATTAAAGGGGAAATATCCGTTTAAGCTATGCAACCCAAAATTTCCATAATTGTAGCCATTGCGAAAAATCGTGTTATTGGAAAAGATAATAAGATGCCCTGGCATTTACCGGCCGATCTAAAACATTTCAAAAAAGTAACTTATGGCTTTCCGATCATCATGGGACGCAAAACCTTTGAGTCAATCGGAAAACCTTTACCCGGCAGGAAATCTATCATAATCAGCCGTCAGGAGAATCTATCGCTGAATTTTGATTCCGTGGAAGTCGTTCACTCCTTTTCGGAAGCCGCAAAGGCTGCCAACGATTATGAGGAAGCTTTTGTTATCGGCGGAAGCGATATTTATCAACTGGCTTTACCTTTTACCGAAAAAATTTACATGACCAAACTGGATTTGGAAGTTGCAGGAGACACCCATTTCCCGGAACTTGACACAGAAAAATGGACCCTCGTTGATGAAGAACATCATCAGGCTGATGCTAAAAACCCACACGATTATAGCTTTTTAATTTACGAACGGACCTCATAGAAAAAATAGATCAGGTTTTTCGTTTCTTCTTTTTCGCTGCAGGAAATAAAATATTATTCAGAATAAGTCGATAACCCGGAGATTGTGGATGAAGGTCTAGTTTCGTTGGTGGATCACCTACTAAATGTTGATAGTCTTCCGGATCATGACCACTCAAAAAAGTCCATGTCCCGTCTCCACGAGTACCATGAATATAACGTGCCTCGTCTAAACCTTTATTTTCGCCCATTACAAGCACATCGGATTTAAGAAACTTTTTCCGGAAAGCTGTGGTTTGCCCCATAAATCCTTCAATAATTCTTGTATGGTTTTGTGTAAGCATTGTAGGAATAGGATCCCACTTGGCTGAAAATTCGAATAATGTAAACAAATCACTTTCTTTATCTACCTTTTGCATACGCTTACGCGGATCCACATCAATATTTGATATTTCATATTCATATGGATTTGTCACAATAGAAAAATCCTCAAAAGCAAAACAATTCTCATAATTCAATTTGCTTTGTGCATTGGGGTCCATCGGGTCTCCGTCAAACATTTTCCGGCAAATATCCACTCCGTCGGCAGCCAGGGCTACATCAAAGGAGTCGGGAGCTGAACACATCGAAAACAAATAGCCTCCGCCTAATACAAAATCTCTTATGCGTTTAGCTACAGCAAGTTTCATTTGAGAAACCTTCTTATAGCCGAGTTTACGGGCCATCTCCTCATTCGATTTAACCTTTTTTTGATACCACTCCGTTCCCCGGTAGTTTGCCCAAAACTTACCATATTGCCCCGTAAAATCTTCGTGGTGAAGGTGCAGCCAATCATACTCCGGTAGTTTTCCATCAAGCACCTCTTTATCATAGACTACATCGTATGGAATTTCTGCATACGTCAAAACAAGTGTAACAGCATCATCCCAGGGCTGTTTATCTTTTGGCGAATACACAACTATTTCCGGAGCTTTATGCAACTTCACTGCATCAGTATTTTTTTCCGGATTGGATATTTCTTTGACAATTGAAGCAGCTTGCGCATCGGAGATGACTTTATAAGAAATTCCGCGGGCAATGCATTCTTCCTCCAAAGCAGAGTGATGTTTAAACATAAAACTTCCTCCACGGTAATTCAACAGCCACTGTATTTCAACATCTTGCTCTAAAGTCCAATACGCCACCCCATAAGATTTCAGATGATTATTTTGTTTCTCATCCATTGGGATCAGAATCCTGGCTGCATAACCAACCTGAATAACAATCAACCAGGCTATAAGTAATATTATTGATCTCTTCATAAAGTTAAATTTTCAACAAGCCGCAGGGTAATTTAATGCTTTCTTATTATTAATAAAAAGCGGTTACTTATATAACGAAAAACAAGGTTTCTTGTTTTAAAAGAAAAGACTTCCTACACCATAAGAACCTATAAAAGCAGCATTCAAAACCCATATAAACCCCTGTAATTCAATTTAATGCTTTAGAACGGCACTTCATCCGGGTCATTTCCGGGATCATCCAGGTCACTATTCATTTTAGACTGCATAGTAACCGAGTTTTGTTGCTGATCAAAATCCTGATTGGGTTCCAAGCCTCCAAACTGAGAGGACATATCCTCTTCGTAATCAGCAAACTTAGCAAACTTCGGAATAAATTTCAGTTTGATTTCATCAAGGGGTCCATTTCTGTGCTTGGCAATAATGATTTTTCCCATACCTTTGGTAGGCTCTCCGTCTTCTTCGTCGATCTGGTAATATTCAGGCCGGTATATAAAGCTAACCATATCAGCATCCTGTTCAATAGCACCGGATTCACGCAAGTCGGAAAGCAATGGTTTCTTTGTTCCCCCACGGGTTTCTACAGAGCGATTCAACTGCGATAATGCAATGATGGGTACATTCAATTCTTTGGCCAGAGATTTCAGAGATCTGGAAATATTACTGATTTCCTGTTCACGGTTACCGGCATCCGAACCGGCAGCAGACATTAACTGCAAATAGTCAATAACAATGATTTGGATATCATGTTGTGCTTTTAGCCTTCGGCTTTTGGCACGCAACTCAAATATTGACAGCGCAGGTGTATCATCAATATGCAAAGGTGCATCAATCAACGAATTGACTTTGGAGTTAAGTTGTTCATATTCATAACTCTCCAGTTGTCCTTTTTTAAGCTTTTCGGCTTCCAGTTCGGTTTCACTGGAAATCAAGCGCGTTACAAGCTGTATTGCTGACATCTCCAGGGAAAACATAGCAACAGGCATTTTATGCTCTACAGCAATATTTCTTGCCATGGAAAGAACAAAGGCTGTTTTTCCCATTCCGGGGCGTGCAGCCAACACAATCAAATCGGATTTTTGCCAGCCGGAAGTTAATCGGTCCAATTGGGTAAAACCTGAAGGAACCCCATTCACCTGACCTTCCTGCCGCCCGGCTTCTTCTATATTTTCTATAGCCGCAGACACCAGTGATTGCATAGAATCGGAGCTACGCCGCAAATTCTCTTCACTAACGGCAAACAAGCTTTGTTCTGCCTTATCCAATAATTCAAAAACATCAGTGGTGTCTTCAAATGCATCATGAATAATATCGGAAGAAATTCGAATGAGCTCTCGCTGAATAAACTTCTGAGCAATAATTCGTGCATGAAATTCCACATTAGCTGATGAAGCTACACGATTTGTAAGCTGCGAAATGTAATAAGGCCCTCCAATGAATTCCAGTTCTCCCTTGCTTTTAAGCGCATTCGTAACGGTGAGAATATCAATCGGCTCTGCCTTAGAAAACAAATCCTGAATAGCACCAAAAATCTTTTGATGGGACTCTTTATAAAACATCTCAGGCTTAACTATATCAATGGCCTGATTTACAGCTTCTTTTTCAAGCATCATGGCTCCTAAAACAGCCTGTTCCATATCAACAGCCTGAGGTTGCAGTTTTCCATGTTCAGGAGCTGCTGCATTGGCCTTACGCTGGAAGGTCTTTTCGCTGGATTTCAGCTTTTTACCATCTTTGTTTTCCATATTTCAAAGATATAACGAATAAGGACTTTCGCTGTAGAATTTTGCCTCTTTTTTTTAACAAAATAGAATTCTAATTATAACTTCCTTAATGTTAATTCTCAAAAGAATCAATTACAATTTATTTAGAATAGAAAAATTATTTTCAGATCAACTCATTAATATGTTTTAGCAGCAAGAAATCAAACCGAATTTGCTGTTCTACAAATGATTTCACTTTATCCAAAGGTTCTTTTCTCTTTTCTTCAGGTTTAGAAAGAGCACTAGTCAATTTGATCAGGGCAACTTTCTTATCGGTGATATCCTTTGTATGAAAAGGATTATCCTCCAACAATTTAGATGCAATATTTACTGCCTGAATATTTCCATGGAGACTCGGATCAATGTAATACATACCGGAAAAAAGCTCATGCAGATTAAAAACACCACTCATCATTTTGTCTTTGATGTAGCTGGCTTGAGCTTTATCATCAACAAAGGTAAAAACCGGTAATCCTGACCTTTTGATTTTTTCAATCTGCTTAAATAAGGGCTCAAAATCGGAGTGATCAGGATTTAACTGCCATTCAAAAACAGCTTGCTTCTTTTGGTCTCTAATTGAAACATAGGCCGGAACCAACTCATAGGGCGCCATTTCATCAAGCATTGGTATTGCGGGCTTAATAAAAACAATATCGAGAACAAAATACTGTTCTTTGGACGCATATCGAAATTTATTAATTTGCTCCCAATTATAATAAGGCTTTTGTTTTTGAAAAGCTTCTATTTCTTTCTTTCCCTGATTCGAAAATTCTTCTATCGCTAAATCATCGATATACACGTTTCCGTTCTCATACAGCTCAAATTGCTGATTACGGTCTAAATGCAACAATTCAAAAACAGATTTTTCTTTGATGTGCTTCCAGCAATGCCCCCGGAAATCGCAGGGATAAGGGTCATAACAATGTTTTCCGATGTCAATCGGTGGTGATTTTTTGAGTTGGAGTGTTTCTTTGGCTGTCTGAATTTCTCCGCCAATCATGGATTGTCTTTCTATTGCCTGCTCTTTAACGCTTTGTTTATAAAAAAGCTGTTCAATATCAAGTTCGCCTTTCAATTTATAATCCGGGTTGACATAAATTATAAAAATATCTTCCAGCTCTATTCCGGAGTTAGAAATCACATAATATTGCAGCGCTACGTCTGTCAAATATGTAGAAGAAATTTTTACTGAGCTCTTCACTTCATAGGCATAGAATTTTCCATTTTTGCATACCAGAACATCAAGAATGACTAATGTTCTGTCGTATTGAAACGTAGCTTCATAGATCACTTCCTGGCCATCAGCTATAGCTTTAGCTGTTTTGCCTACGGCCGGTTGATACTGGGACGGACCTTTCGGAGCCAAATTAATTCCCCCGGGAAAAAGCTCACGTGCAACCTCTCCTACGTGTGTGCCCCGGCTAAATTTAGCTCGCTGTTCAGGCGACAATTTATCTCGTAAAAAAGGGCGTTTTTTATGTAAGTACAAAGACTTCTCGCATTGCAAAGCTCGGATAAATGTGGATTTTGATAAAAGATGTTTTTCCATTTTAAATGCTGTTTCACTCATTTTTCAACTGAGCAAATTTAGTATAATTATAAAGGCACTTGGGATAATTCGCTACTTCATTTTCTCCGGTTATGAAATGGAAAAGCTTAGGTTTTAAATGAAAAAGCTTTTCTTTGCAACTTCATTTCTCACTTGCTTATATTGCCAGGTGTTTTTTTAGAAATGTCAAAGAATATGCAATCCATAAATTTTGGTTATTTACGAGTCACCCAATAATCCCGTTTAAAGTCATGAGCATTTTCATCTTAAAGGATTTAACGCAAAGAGAAAGGAAGGCTTTTCTTTTGCACATGCTTTTTTCCTTTATTGAAGGGGCTATTAAAGGTGTTTTGGTATTAAATGAATTTGTGTTTCTGAAAAGCCTGAAGGGCAGCGACTATCAGCTTGGCTTTTTGTTTCAGTTCAGTGTTGTTGTATTTGTTTTTCTGATCTTTATTAGTGAATTCATCCGTAGAATGCCCTACAAAAGAAAAGTACTGCGCTACACGGGCATTATCACAAGGCTTCCTCTTTTATTGCTGGCATTTTTCCCGCAAAGTACGGAAGTAGTGACTTCTTCAGAAATCTATCACCTGATCTTTCTGGGTATATTTTTAATATTCTTTCTCTATCAGCCTATCGTATTTCCTATTATCAACCTACTGCTCAAGCATAATTACCGGGAAGAAAACTTTGGCAAATTATATAGCTACGGACAAACGTTGCACAAAATCACCATGTTAGTAGTAACTTTTGCTTATGGCTTTTTATTGGATACGGATTATTTTGCCTTCACCTACATCTGGCCATTAATGGGAGTTTTGGGGATATTTTCCATTTATATGCTTTCCCTTATTGATTACACCCCGACAATAAAAAAACAATCCAAAAAGCCTTTTTTCGAAAATGTAAAACAGTCCATCATGAACATGACAAACATCCTGAAAAACCATAAAGCCTATTTGCATTTTGAATTGGGCTTTTTGTTCTATGGTTTCGCATTCATGTCTTCGGCTACTGTTATTGTTATATTCTTTGACAAGGAATTGGGCCTGAATTACTCATCTATGGCATTTTATAAAAACAGTTATAATGTTTTGGCTATATTGTTATTACCATTCTTTGGGCGGTTAATAGGAAAGTTCGATCCCCGTGTTTATGGCATGTTCACTTATGGCTCTATCCTCATTTTCATATTATTTGTTGCCTTAACAGACTTTTACCAGGGACATACAGTTATTATGGGCATCAATATTTATTACATGCTAATTGGTTATATTCTTTTCCATGGTATTTTCGCCGCATCAATGCCCCTGCTTTTCAGTATCGGTTCTTCCTATTTCTGCGACAAAGAGGAAGCCGACTCTTATCAGGCGGTACATTTGTCACTAGTGGGAATTCGGGCTCTTTTTGCTCCCTTATTGGGTGTCTTTTTCTATCAAAATTTTGGGTTCACCGTGAATTTTGCCATCGGCATTTTGGCATTAACCGGCGCAATTGGTATTTTATGGTATTCCAAAAAAAATGTTAAAGACCTAAAGTTTCGAAACAATTAGATATTTTTGCCGTTTACAAGAATTCATACACAGAAATCAAAATCATAAAATATGAGTATTCGAAAAACTCTCCTTTTCATTCTCTTTCTGGCCATCTCAACTTTTAGTTTTGGACAACAGAACTACAATCTGACGATCAAAGCAGGCCTCAATAATTTGAAAGACACAACTACAGTGCGGTTAATGAAACTAAACCAGAAACAAACCGAAGTCATTGATAAAAAACAGGCTATTCCGGGCCAAAAGTTTATAATGAACACCCGGATCGAAAAAGCAGGGTTTTACCAGCTCTCAGAAAGTAAAGGTAATTATATGATTTTAATTACTGAACCCGGGGAGAAACTGTCTATTCAGGTTGACATGGATAATTTCAGCAGGCCTCAGGTTAAAGGTAGTCCGGCAACAGAACTTTTTTATGATTTTTTACCTAAAATTGTGAAGCTCCAAGACAAAAAAGACTCATTAGAAAATGTTTACACAAAGCTCCGCACTTCAGATGACACGGTTTCACGCGAGCAGAAAGAAAACCTTGTTGATACTTTCAGAAACACAGAAAAAAAGGAAAAAAAGGTAATACAACAAATGATCCAAAATAACCCGAAGAGCCTGGTAGGATTGATGTTTGTTGATCAACTTAATACAAAAAACCATTTTGATTTGCTAAATCTATATGCAACCAATCTTGAAGAGGAGTATCCCAAAAATAAATTTGTTCAGGCGTTCTATAAAAAGGTTACAAATGCAGCTTTAACAGTTAAAGGCAAGCCTGCTCCCGAGATCGATCTCCCTACTCCGGACGGAGAAAACATGCAACTATCCGATTTAAAAGGAAAAGTTGTTCTTATCGATTTTTGGGCAAGCTGGTGTTCTCCATGTAGAAAGGAAAATCCGGAAATGGTTAAGCTTTACAACAAATACAAAGATGACGGCTTCACCATCTTCGGCGTATCGTTGGATAAAAAAAGAAAGTCGTGGCTTGATGCGATAGAAAAAGACAGCCTAATCTGGTATCATGTTTCAGATTTAAAAGGATGGAAATCAAAAGCAGCACAAAAATACAATGTTAGCTCTATACCGCATACGGTATTAGTAGACAAAGAAGGGCGAATTATTGCCACAGGCCTTCGAGGTGAGCCTTTGAAGGAAAAGCTGGAAAAGATCTTCGGTCATTAAGCACACACGACAGGCCGGCTGGAAATTTTGCTGCACTGCCACTATATGAACATAGATTTCACCTAATTTTCTCTTTTTATCCGGATCAGATGAAACAGGATTATCTCCTGAGCTAATCCTGTTTGATTACTTTGATATTCTCTTCTTTAATCAAAGGCTGCGTTCGGTAACGCAAGTATAATTGCGCCACAGCCAGTGTATCTTTTTCACAATAAGAAACAATCCGTTCGAGCTCATTTTCCTGCCAATAAACATACCCTACATCGGCACCACTAATATCGTCTTTAGGAGTAGGTATATCAAATATGGCGGTTAATAAATCCAGAGAGGTATAATGTTTATAATCGCCAAATTTCCATAATTCGAGCGTATCCAGATGCTTAACCTCCCAGGGTTTCTTTCCGGGCGTATTTAAAATACCCGGCAACGGAATTCCATTGATCAGCATGCGGCGGGCAATATAGGGAAAGTCAAACTCTTTGCCGTTATGTGCACATAAATAATGATGCTCAGTGGCAAAATACGCATTTAGCATTGAAGCAAAACTTTCAAGCAATTTTTTTTCATCATCGCCATAAAAAGAAGTAAGTCGAAATTCTTCACCGGCAAAATATCCTACAGAAATGACGATAATTTTCCCGAACTCGGCATAAATACCGGCACTCTGATACAGGCTCTGCGGCGTATCATCTTCATTTTTGGCTATTCTCCGGGCCTTTTTGTCCCACAGCTTTTGCATTCTCTCCGAAAGATTGCCATATTCGGGCTTTTCCGAAACGGTCTCGATGTCCAGAAACAAGATCTTACCCGGATCAATATTTGCTAACTTCATAAGTTTTTCTTTTGAACAAATTTAGCAAAATTATTTTGAGAATATAAATTTGAAGTAGTAGAATAAAAGACACAACGAAATCAATAACGCTAACATTCGACTAAAAATTTGTCGCTCAATCTTTATTCACTAAAAACGTTTAAAATTAAGTATCTTTGAATACGTTTCACTATTAAATGAATGGAAAGAATATGAACAAGCTTTTTCTTTATGCCCTACTGATATTATCGGGCATTTTACTTGCTTTTGCCTGCCAAAAGAAAGGGGATGTCCAGGATCCGGAAATAGAAATTACCCAACCGGAATCCAACAGCTATTTTTCCGTTCCCGATAGTATCCATGTTAAAGCTGACATCAGAGACAATGAAAACATCAAATGGGTCCAGCTTTCCCTGGTAAATAAAGACCAAACCCCTGTAGCAGCAACAAAAACTATACAACCGATTGACCGGAAAGAATATCACCTGGACACATATTATCATGTGGAAGATATCCTTTTAAATAGCGGCGAATATTACATGCAGGTTCGGGTTTCTGATGGCACAAACACAAGAAACGGTCTTAAGAAGGTTTATATTAACGAAGCCGAACGCAAGCTTAAGTATTTTCTAATTGTTACAGCTTCCAACCCCAATCAAGTCAGCCTATACAGTCTGGATTCCAGCGCGTCAAAGAATTATATTACAAGCGAACCTATCGATTACTTCGCAAGTACTTTCCATTCGCGTAATCAACAATTGATTATAGCCGGAAAATCAGTATACGGGGTGAAAGCATTTCATGCTAAAGACTATCAAAAAGCATGGAATTTTCAGGCTTCGGGTAATCCTGTAGGCTCTTATTTCAGAGCTCTTACGAAAACAGAAGATAACATTTTGCTGGGCATTTACAATGGAGAAATAATTGAGATCAACAAGAGCGGCAACAAAATCAGAACCTACGATTCGGATAACAATTTGTTTTCTTATCAGCTTTTAAAAACAGAAAACTTTTTGATCGCTGCTCAACAGGATGTTCCGGCCAACAAGCAATTTATAACAAGCTTCTTTCCTGACTGGGGTGGTGTTCATAATCAACAATTCAGCAACTTCAAATCTAAAGCACTTTATCCCATGGGACCAAAAGAAGTCCTCATCCCGGGCAACCACAACAATCAAGGCGGGATATGGCAATACGATTTAACTTCGTTGACACTTTGGAAAGCCAGGTCGATTTCGCAGGGTAAGATACATACTAGCTGCCAAATATCGGATAATGACTACCTAATTGCAGGCAACAATCAAATATATTGGTATCAGGTACACATAAACAGTTTAACAACCTGGAAACAGAATACCTCCGTAGATAAAATCTATTATGATGAACTTACAAACAGTGTAATTACTGTAAACGGACAAAAACTTCGTTTTCTGGATTTTCCGATACCCACATTGAAAGATGAAACCAACTTTTCAGAAAATATTCATGCAGTACATCCTGTTTATAACAAGTAATTTATACTTTTGGCCCCAGTAAAAAACAAAATTCCGGAAAAAATTAAAGGTATGCAAAGGAATATTATTAAAACAGAAGATGGATCGCACACTTTATATGTTGACGAGCTGAACGAGCATTATCATAGTACTCATGGAGCCATAAAGGAATCGGAACATGTGTTTATTCAACACGGATTTCATAACGCCGGAAAATGGCTCAACCCGCTTAACATATTGGAGATTGGTTTTGGAAGCGGATTAAATGCATTATTAACATTTCGTGAGAACCAAAAAGAAAATCGCAAGATCAATTACATTGCTGTTGAGCCCTATCCTTTATCTAAAGATGAAACAAATACTTTAAACTATCCGAAACTTGTTTCCTTTGATAATGCTGATAAAATCTATTCTTCTTTGCATAAACCATCCGAATCGCCTTTCTTTATCGGAGATAATTTCATCTTATTACCCTTGCATCAAAAGATCCAGGACATAAACCTAAAAGAAGAAAGCATCAATGTTATCTATTTTGATGCTTTTTCTCCTTCTGTTTCACCTGAGATGTGGGAAGGAAAAATATTCAAGAAACTCTACGATGCACTTGAATGGCAGGGTGTTCTTGTAACATACTCAGCCAGCGGCCAGGTTAAACGTACGCTTAAAGAAGCCGGATTTTCTTTGGAACATCCCGAAGGGCCTCAAGGCAAAAGAGAAATTACAGTAGCAAAGAAACAGAAATCATGGTCTGAAATCTTATCCTGATGAACGATTCAAATCATTTCAACATTCGTATTTACGGGCTATTATTTAATGAATACCAGCAGTTACTGCTTACGGACGAATACCGTTTGAACATGTACATGACAAAATTTCCCGGCGGCGGATTGGAACCGGGAGAGGGTACAATAGACTGCCTGAAACGAGAGTGCAGTGAAGAACTAGGGCAGCAACCTGTGGATATTCATCATTTTTATACTACCGATTTTTATCAGCCGACAAAATATCTGGGTAAAAACCAACAACTTATAAGCATCTATTATACAGGAAAATTAATAAAACCTTATCAATTTGAGATTTCGCAAAAGCCCTTTGATTTCAAGGAGATAGACGGTATGCAAACTTTTCGATGGAAAAAACCAACAGAAATTCAACCTTCCGAATTAACAATGCCCATTGACAAAATCGTAATTGAAAAGTTAAAGAACTACTATTAAATTAACGAACCAGGCCTATCAGTATATGCAGAAGTAACGAATTATCTGACAAAAAATTCGTCGTATTCCGCAAAAGGAATTTCTTCTATATCAACATTTACAACATGAGCCATGGAAGGGCCTTTTCTACACCAGCTCAAAAATTCGTTCAATTTTGATTCTTCTCCACTTGCAACAATTTTCACTGAACCATCAGGTCTGTTTTGCACATACCCTGCCACACCCAAATTTTTGGCTATTTCTCTTGCAGAAAAACGAAATCCGACACCTTGAACGCGGCCTTCTATCTTAATCTTGTACGTATGTTTCATAATCAATATTATTTTGTTTTGTTACAAAAATATGACCGAAAAATTGAAAAACAGAAATTCCCATATAAGGAAAAATCAATGCATTAAAAAGAAGGATTGTTTTATCTATAGTTATTTGTTACAAATCAACTATTGTGAACTACATTTTTTTATGAATAGTTACAGGCTAAAAAGGTATTAAACCATTAAAAAACGCTGCAATTTTCTTTACCCATTTTCTGTTAGGTTTTGCCTGTTCTTTTATTCGTTTGTAGTAGACATGAAAGTTATGAAAATCCCGGAGCACTCCTTTCTGAACTTCTTTGGCATCCACGTAATGCCCTAAAGGTTTTTGGGTTAACTCTTTTTCAAATTTATCCAAATCTTCTGCCTCTCCTTCGACCTCTAAATAAACATGGCTTTTATTCCCGTTTTGAATAAACCCATTAATGTTGTTCCTAATGGCATAAATCTGCGCATAATAGAAAAAATCAATAGCTCTCAGGTTTCCGGTAAGTATTATGTTGCGATGCTCTATCATTTAAACTTTGTAAGAAATTAAATTTTTTTTTGGCTATTATGCTATTATTAGATTATTCTAATCAAATATAATATTTTATTTACGATTATAAAGAAAATTTAAAATAATTACAAACCAAATGTAAATTTGTTTTCACGGTCTTTTATAATATTTTCTCTTTTACGAACTAATCAAACGTCGCTCAATTTTCTTTTTAATTTGCAAGGGTTCATAAACACGCCAATTAAATATCTCATCTTCGAATTCGGGGAAACACACTATTTCATCCAGGTCAGCCTGCATGAATTCCCGTATAACATGTTCACGAAAACTTAAGGCAAATATATACCCTTCCGGCTCAATATCTTCTTCCCATTCCTGATAATAATCATCATCCCCGGAATGAAAATTGAGCACATTCTCTCCAATCAGAATAAATTTTTTAATTCCTTGCCTGTTCATAGGGTCAATGAGATTATTTTTAAGGTACATAATGTCATTGTATAGGATATCGTTCCACTCACCCAATAATTCAATAATGGCGAACTCGTGCTCGTAATTCACATAAAGCACTTTTGAGACCAATGTAGCAGACCCAAACAAATCCCATTGAGGGTGTATAAAGTAGTTGTAGATCGCATGTGTAAACTCCACTTCACTATAAACCCGTCCATAAAACGGAGATTTAGGATCTTCCGATGCAATGTAATAGTGTCGCCAGGAAAAAAAAGGTTCAATCAAATGCATAATGTAATCCTTGTGATTTGAGTTCATCTGTTAAAGTAGAAAAACCAATTAATCTACTTTATCCAAAAGACAGATCCTGTTTTTACTATAGCGTTTTTTGCTCTGCGATATTGTAAACTATCTATTTCAAAGGATTAAATTTTTATTACCCCGCTGTTTTGCAGATCTTACCGGGTGTTTCTTTTAATATTCTATTGTAATTTTAGTTGTATCAAAAGGTTCAATATAAACAGAGTCCGGGCCATACAGATTTGTTGAATTATTAATTGTTACATTGTACTCATAACTATAATAGTCTCCTCCCGGGGCTATACATACAAAGGTCGTATCGAAATACTGTCCATATCCGTGGATGTATTCAGAAGGACAACAATCTATACATTCATATTGTCCGGCATCCAGAAAGCGTAAAACAATATGGTCATTTTCGTTATATGAGGAAACATTGTTGATTTCTGTTTTAATATACCCTTTACTTGCTAAATTAAAAGACATATTTACTTGCTGCTCTGCTTCAAATACATCGGGGGCATATTCTTCCCTAAAAGGTATATAGGAATCTTTGCGTACTGTAATCCTGTAATCGGAAGATCTTTCTTTCTCATATTGGAGCTGATAAGAACCATCGGATGATGTTGTTGCTGAGACAAGCTTTTGATAACCGGCATTATAAACACTGGAAGAAACAGGTTTATTATCAAGAATAACAGTTGCATCCGAAACTCCATTTCCTGTATTTGTATTTATCACTTTTCCTTCAACCGTTATGTTCTGTTCATCTTTTTCACAGGAACTAAAACCTAACAATAGCAAGCAAGAAAAGACCAATAAACTATATTTTTTCATACGTCTGATTATACATAATTCTTATATATATAACTCATGCTATTTGCATTTTGTTTTCCTTTTATCCAAATATCATCATACAAATTATCTTACAAATATAAAACCTCCATGGCAGTTGTAGTTGTTTTCGAGACATAAGAGAATGATTAATATACAGGCGAATTGGCGATAATTGGACTGATCGAACAAAGCGACGTAAAGGATCAACGATTTAACAGACAGCCTAAAATTGTGTTTTTGCAAAAAATTAATTTAAACAATAGCAACATAAAAAAACCGGGCGATTAACCCGGCTATTTTTTTTTGTCCACAAATTTTATTCTCCAAGATAAGCTTTTAAAAGCTTGCTTCTTGATTTTTGTTTCAATCTACGTATCGCTTTCTCTTTGATCTGCCGAACGCGTTCGCGTGTAAGCTCAAATTCAGCACCTATTTCTTCGAGTGTCATTCCATGATTTCGGCCAATGCCGTAGTAATACGTGACAACATCACGTTCTTTCTCGGGTAATGTAGCTAATGAACGCCGGATTTCTTTTACCAGCGATTCTTTCATCAAATCATCATCTGCATCCGGAGAGTCATCATTAACAAATACATCAATCATACTGGTATCTTCACCATCCACGAGCGGTGCATCCATGGAAACATGTCTTGATGAAATCTTCATAGCCGTATTCACTTTATCTTCCGGCAATTCCATTGAAGTTGCAATTTCATCAGACAAAGGTGCACGTTCATATTTTTGCTCAAGCTTTGATTTTTGCTTGGCTATTTTATTAAGTGACCCCACCTGGTTTAATGGCAAACGAACAATCCTTGATTGCTCTGCCAAAGCTTGAAGTATAGATTGGCGAATCCACCACACGGCATAAGAAATAAATTTAAATCCGCGTGTTTCATCAAATCGTTTTGCTGCTTTAATCAACCCAAGATTTCCTTCATTGATCAGGTCAGGAAGGCTAAGCCCCTGATTTTGATATTGCTTTGCAACGGAAACGACAAAGCGCAGGTTAGCTTTAGTTAACTTTTCCAGGGCAACCTGGTCTCCTTGCTTAATTCTTTTCGCAAGCTGAACCTCTTCTTCGGCTGTAATCAGCTCTTCCTTTCCGATATCCTGAAGATATTTGTCAAGTGATGCTGTTTCACGATTCGTAATGGACTTGGAAATCTTTAGTTGTCTCATGTTTTTCCTATATATTTAAGTGGCTGTAAATCAGGTTATTGCATAATTCTTTTTGAGGGTACAAATATACGCATTTTTTAAATACTTGTCAACCCTTAATTTTACCATTTTTTATAATCCGAAACCATAATATGCCTGCATTCCGTTTGGATAAACTCCTTTAATCAATACTCCACCTTCTTTTTCAGATAAAATATCTTTTAACTCTTCTGCTGAGTCTACTTTCTTTTTATCAACATGTGTTATAATAAATCCTTCGCGAATACCGGCTGATTTCAATTTACCGGACCTAAGTTCTGTTACCTGAACACCCTGCTCTATGCCTAATCTCTGCAATTGATCACCTTCTGCATTTTCAAGAGTTGCTCCAAGCACAGAGGATATACTTAATTCATCCGGATCGAGCAATTTTGTTTTTCCTGTACGTCCTTGCAAGACAAGAGTTACACTTTTCTTCTTATTATTACGAATATAATTTATATCTACCTTATCTCCAGGATGATATTGTGCTATTAACTCCAATAAACGCCCGGAGCTATTCACTTGATTTCCGTCAATGGAAACAATTATATCTCCTTCTTTGAGTCCACCTTTATCAGCAGCGCCATCATCCTCTACTCCGTCAATATATACTCCTTGCAGTTTATCTATATCTTCTTTTTCTGCCAATTTGCTATTGATATCCCGGATGGTTACACCAATAAATGCCCGCTGAACCATGCCATATTTTTTTAGGTCATTAGCTACTTTTTCGGCAATATTCACAGGTATCGCAAAAGAATAACCCGTATATGAGCCTGTATTAGAAGCTATAGCGGCATTAATTCCTACCAGTTCACCTTCTGTATTAACCAGAGCTCCACCACTATTCCCTCGATTCACAGCAGCATCTGTTTGTATAAATGACTCTATAGCAGAACGTTTTCCAAGAATATTAATATTCCTGGCTTTAGCACTAACAATTCCGGCTGTAACCGTGCTTGTCAGATTAAATGGATTACCGACGGCCAAAACCCATTCGCCTATGCTTAATTTATCGGAATCTCCCATCTCCAGATAGGGTAAATTTTTCTCGTCAATTTTTATCAAGGCCAAATCTGTACTGGGATCCAGACCTTCAATTTTAGCATCGTACGTTCGCTTATCATTAAGAGTTACCTTGATTTCTTCGGCAGATTCAACCACATGATTATTCGTTAATATATATCCATCCGAACTAATGATAACACCACTACCACTGGCCCTCATGGGAACATCACCATTACGGGGTTCCAAACCAAAAAACTGCTCATAAATAGTGGTTCGACGTTTCGCCTTTGTCTTTATGTGGACAACAGCATGAACCGTTTTGTCGGCTGCAGCGCCAAAGTCAGGCCCAACTATCGTTTTGGAAGCATTATAGGAAGTGCTTGTATTGCCTGTTTGATAGGCTGTTACGGCCTCCTGGGATGCGCTTGTATATTCAGCTTGACTTGATTGTTCCTGAGGCGATAGTAATAAATGATATAAACCAAGAGCCAGAATCGCTCCTGCAAATGCCGCTAAAATTGTTGATAAATACTTTTTCATAATTACGTACCTTTTTTAACAATTATTTGACTTAAAAGTTCTTTCTGTTTTATTAAATATCAAACATTATACCTTATTTTAACTCATTTTCCTTATTTTCGCATAAGCATAAGTTAAACGTAATGGTATATAAGCATGTTTCTTTATGATCTGTTAAAATATGTTAAGGTAACTCTATGTGTTATTTATCGTAAAGACTTCTTGAAAATAAGAACAGAAACACAAATACGTGCTTTAGATTAAGACATTTTGTCAGCTTTTATGAAAAACAACCTTAAATATTATCTGGCTGGCTTACTCACCGGTATACTTATCGGCATTGGGTTAATTTTTATTTTTCAAAGCGGCGAGGAGAAAAAGTCCCCTCAGTTTGTACTAAGAAACGAAGCTAAAGAAACTCCAAACTATAAAAAAGAACAAAAGCCTTCAAAAAATCAAACAGAGGCAAGTATAGAAAACAAAAATACTACAGATACTGTTGCCAGACAATCAACAGACTCTGTTACTACAAATGCCGCTCAAAATATTGATACGTCAAAAACCCCATCTGACACAAGCCAACAACCTATAGAGCAGGACACAGTCCCAACCTCAAAAGACAGCTTGCCGCAGGATCAGAATAATGACATCGTTGTAATGGAAGATAAACTCATTGACAAACAAATTGTATCAATTAATGTCACTTCCCCCTCGGATACTAACAAAGCGAGGAAAAACCTCGATTCCTTACTTGTTGATGATCAAACAACAAAAAATTCACAACTGGACTCTATTACGATTGAATATTGGAAATCCCCGATTAATTACAAAGGATACCGCAGAATATATAACCGGCTTATTGTTTTTGGATTTACACCGCAAGACACAATTGAAATATTCCGGCGTAACAAAAAGCTTTATATGCAAATCCATGATAAAAACTTCCCTTTAAATGAAACAAATAATTTCAGGTCCATTTGGTTTAGCCAATAATTTTATAGAATATCCGGCGTTTTTAATCTTTTTACCATAACCAGAACATCAATAAAACAACAATATGCACTTTTGGAAATTTCATGGAAACGGCAATGATTTTGTCATGATAGACAACCGCAAAGGTGACTTCGATGACAATTTCAATCATATCCGAAAGCTTTGTGATCGTCATTTTGGCATAGGCGCTGACGGACTGATTACTCTCGGGGCTTCAAAGGAATACGATTTCTCCATGCAATACTACAATGCTGACGGGAAAGAAGGAACAATGTGCGGTAATGGCGGAAGGTGTATAATCGCTTTTGCTCATATGCTGCATGTGCTCAATGAGCAAAAAACTATTTTTCGTGCAATAGATGGCATTCACCAAGGGAAAGTACTTCACAATTCAGAAAATAAGTGGAATATCGCTCTGCAAATGAATAATGTGGAAAATGCCAGTGAACGATTTAATGATACAGGTTCACCCCATCATATTGAATTTGTTTCAAACCTGCCGGAAACAGATGTTTTTTCCCAGGGAAAAGCAATTCGTAACAGTCCGGAATATAAAAATATCGGAGGAGTGAATGTGAATTTTTTGGAAGAAAGAAATGGGATTCTCAATATCCGGACCTATGAACGTGGTGTGGAAAATGAAACCCTATCCTGCGGGACAGGTAGTGTTGCTGCAGCATTAGCTTATGCAATGAAAAACAATATTCAAAACGGTCCGGTAGAAATAAAAACAATGGGTGGAAGTTTGCAAATCGACTTTAAAAGAACCAATCAACAATTTAGCGATATCTGGATATATGGTCCGGCTATTAAAGTTTTCGAAGGAAATATTACCGGTTAACTTTATATGAGTATTTTTATCAATCCAATTAAAAATTCTTATACTCACTTATGTTATTTCGCAATTCGCTTAACGTAAATTTAAAAGTTGATAAACTATTAACCGAGGTATAGCCAAACACAAGATGAACAAAAACAATCATAACATCAAATTACGTGTTCCGGAGCCAGAAGATATAGAAACGCTTGTGAGCTGGGAAAATGACGCTTCAATCTGGCATGCAGGAATAACAACCATCCCATATTCCCGTTTTGAAGTGGAGCAGTTTATACTAAAAAATCAAAACGACGCTTTCCAGGAAAAGCAAGTTCGTTTCCTGATCACATTAGCTGCTAATAACAAAAGTATTGGTACTGCCGATTTATTTGACATAAATGCACTTCATCGACGAGCCGGCATAGGAATTATGATCGTGAAAGAATACAGAAATAAAGGCTATGCAAAAGAAGCTCTTCAATTAATTGAAGAATATGCATTTAAATCATTATGGCTTCAGCAGATTTATGCAAATATTCATGCAAACAACTCTATTAGCATAGAACTTTTTAAAACAGCAGGGTTTGATCATAACGGGACAAAAAAAGCCTGGATAAGAACCCCGCATAACTTTCTGGATGAATTGTTTATGCAAAAATTAAACCCGGAATACCATGGTTAAAAAGAAAAAGCGGAACATCTTCTTCATTATCCTTCTGCTCCTCATGATTGCTTTAGGTGCTTTTGCTTATATTAAATACAAATCAGTATTTATAAAACCTGCTGCACCGGAACGTACTCAGTCAGCATCTGTTTTCATACCTTCACAAGCAGATTTTGAGACGTTAAAAGACAGTATTTTTAAATATAACCTGATAAGTGATAGTATACTTTTCGAAAAAGTAGCTCGTTACAAAGATCTACCGCAAAATATTCATGGCGGCCATTATCAGATTGCTCCGGAGATCACTCTCAACCAACTTATAAATAAATTTTCCAGTGGTTTGCAAACGCCCGTATATGTTACTTTTAACAACATACGAAAAATCGAAGAATTTGCCGGCAGCGTGGGGAAACAACTTGAACTTGATTCAACTGTAATAATGCACTTATTACATAGTGAAGAAATACTCAATATGCTTAATACAAGCGAAAAAAAACTACTCGGCTATTTTATCCCCAACACTTATGAATTTTATTGGAATATTTCGGCAAAAGCTTTCTTTAAACGGATGAAAAAAGAACATGAACGATTCTGGAATTCCAACCGGAGAGCTCAAGCCCGGGCGATAGGACTTTCCCCGCACGAAGTAGCCACACTTGCTTCTATTGTTCAGGAAGAAACCAACCAAACTTCAGAGATGGACAAAATTGCCGGAGTGTACATCAACCGGCTAAACCACGGCATGCTCCTGCAAGCAGACCCTACATTAAAATATGCAATCGATGACTGGAGTATCCGGCGTGTTTTGAATAAACACAAAACGATAGACTCTCCTTACAACACATACAAATATGCAGGCTTACCGCCCGGCCCTATTTGCATGCCTGAGCCAAAAACTATAGACCAGGTGTTAAACTTTGAAAACCATAACTATTTCTATTTTGTTGCCAGTGTTGATAGCTTAGGATTTCATAGTTTTTCTAAAACTCTGCGGGAACATAACCGTAAGGCAAATAGATATCGCCGATATTTAAACCAGAACAGAATATATCAGTAGATAATAGACATCACTTGCTGTAATGTTTAACATAAATCAATCAAAAACCTAAACTTTGTTATTTTGTCAGGCTATTCCAACACATATGATCCTTCACGAAAAATAGCAGTTTGTCTTTTTCTACTTATCCTGACTTCTAATATGGTCTTTGGCAAATCATGTTCACCTGATAGTACAAATAAAAAACGTTTAACAAAGGTATTAATAGCTCAAGGGGCACTATATGGCGGTTCTCTCGTTGGACTTGAGTCCTTATGGTACAGCAATTATTCCCGCTCATCTTTTCATTTTTTTAATGACAATCAGGAATGGCTGCAAATTGACAAAGCAGGTCATGCCCTTACCGGTTATACATTAAGCCAACTCTCAAAAGACACTTATTTATGGAGTGGTATGACCCCTAAAAAAGCTTCTATTATGGGGAGTCTGGCGGGTTTTAGTTATCTCACTGTTATTGAAATCTTAGACGGTTTCAGCACCAACTGGGGAGCTTCCATCGGGGACCTGGCTGCCAATTTTGCCGGATGTGGTCTCTTTTTAAGTCAAGAACTGGCATGGCAAGAACAAAAATTCCAGTTGAAATGGTCTTTTCATACGACTCAATATGCAGAAAAAAATCCCTCGATGTTTGGGAATTCCCTGCCTGTAAATATGCTAAAAGATTATAATGGACAAACGACCTGGTTGTCATTTCATCCGATGCTAAACAAAGAAAATTCCTTCATTCCCCTTTGGCTAAATATTGCAGCTGGATATAGCGCTAACGGCATGCTGAATGCAGTTGAGAACAAAGCCCCGTGGCAAGATACAGATCGTTACCGTCAATATTTACTTTCGTTGGATATTAACTGGAGAAAAATCCCCACAAATTCAAAAACGCTTAAATTTGTCTTCAAAACTTTAAGCTTTATTAAGATTCCGTTTCCTGCCATTGAATTTTCGGAAAAAGGAATCAGAACTCATGGATCATATTTTTAAAAGAATTACTTATGAATGCATTTAAAGCATACGATATACGCGGAATCTATAACAAAGATTTCAATAAAGAAGATGTATATCGAATCGGATACTACTTGCCTGTATTAATGCAAACAGACAAAATCCTTATCGGAAAAGACAGTAGAATTTCATCTCCTGAAATTTTCCAGGCCCTTGCTGATGGAATTAACGCCCAGGGTTGTGATGTATATGATGCCGGTATAACAACGACACCCATGGTCTATTACCTAACAGCCAATGATAACTTTGATGCATCAGTTATGATCACGGCCTCACACAACGACAAGGAATATAATGGACTCAAAATTAGCGGACCCAAAGCAACTCCAATTGGTTATGATAACGGCCTTGCTGAACTTGAGCAAATGATTGCCCAAGAACCTCAGCCAAACAAAACCATAGGAAAAATAATAGACCATAACCGCAAAGAAATATACAAGAAGTTTTTAGATCAATACAAAAAAGATTATTCCGGTTTAAAACTGGCTGTTGATTGCTCAAATGGGGTAGCGGGCCTCTTTGCAGAAAATATCTTCGGACAAAATACTCAATATCTAAACCTTGCAATGAATGGTGACTTTCCCGGGCATGCACCTAATCCTTTAGTGGAAAAAAATGTAGAGTCATTAAAGCAAACAGTAAGAGAAAATCATCTGGATTTGGGTGTTATTTTTGACGGTGATGCGGACCGTGTAATGTTCGTGGATGAAAAAGCGCAATTTATCCGTCCGGATTTAATAATTGCTCTCATGGGCGACTATTTTCTTAAAGACAAAGCAAATGAAAAAGTGCTTTTTGATATCCGGAGCTCACGAGTCGTAAAAGAACACCTGGAAAAATTAGGCGCGCAAACCTATATGTGGCGCGTAGGACGAGCCTTTGCTGCACGGAAACTCAAAGATATCAATGGGCTGTTTAGCGGAGAATTAGCCGGACATTATTATTTCCGAGATTTCTTTTATTCGGACTCAGGCATGCTTTCCGCTATGATTGTTCTTAATGTTATGCTGGAATTAAAACAAAAAGGCATTACCATTTCCGAATACTTCTCTAAAATTAATTACCTCAGCAATTCCGGTGAAATCAATTTTAAGATCAACCAGAAAAAGGAAGCCATGGAAGCCCTGAAGAAATATTTTTCCAGCCAGGAAGAATTAGAAGCGCTCTATGATTTTGATGGCTACCGTCTGGAGTTTAAAAATTGGTGGTTCAACGTCAGACCATCAAATACAGAACCTTACCTTCGGTTTATTGCAGAAGCAAACTCTACAGAAAAACTTAAACAGGTTATCGACAAAACACAAAGCATTATCAATCAAATCAAAGACAAAGAAACATCCCGGTAATCATAAAACCCATTTGAAGCTAAGTTCTCACTGGAATAAAGATTACACCGTAAAACTTGAATACATCTATTATATAGTTCCCTGATATGAATAAAAAGATAAACCAAATTTCATTTTTGTTAAAACGAATCATGTGGCTTATCGGATTCCTTTTAATTAGCCCCTGCATGCTGTTTCCCCAGGACTGGAATGAAAAATTTGAGTGGTGGAACAACAAACATAATTGGGATGGCGTAACTCCCTGGCATCAATATATCGGATTGTCAACTTCCTATATGGGCCCCAATGCATTACCTGTTCCCCAAATCCAGGATGCATCATTAGCCAAAGTTCCGGAATTCAACTATTCCAACAATTATTTCTTCCAAAAGGGAGATCATACGGTAGATGCCAAAATTAAATTCATTTATCCTTTTGAACGTGTTCAATTATCAGCGTGGATTGTACCGCTGGAGTATTTTCATATAACAGATACATTAATCCGCGATAAACGAGCTATTCGTTATAAAAACCCGGAAGGAACAGCATCCGGCGACCTATACATGGGAACCCATGTAAAGATTATAGATAATGCTCAATGGCCGGATATTGTTTTAGGTTTTGTCTTCCGCACTGCATCCGGTTCAAAACTCTCCATGGCAAGATATACCGACATGCCGGGGTATTATTTTGATCTTTCCGTAGGACATACTTTTCAATTGGATCATGAAAATTTAAAAAAAATCCGCTTATATGGCATGAGTGGTTTTTATGTATATCAAACTTACGATCTGCTTCACAATCAAAACGATGCTGTTTTATACGGATTAGGCGCTAACCTGCATTTTAAGAAATTTTCCGTTTCAAACCAGTTGGGTGGCTATTATGGTTATTTGGATATTGGAGATCACCCAATGATATATCGCTTAAAGATTAAATTAAAACAACAACATTTTGACTGGCATCTCCGTTATCAATACGGCATCAATGATTATCCTTACCAATCAACAGGCATAGGATTTACGTGGAAGATCCCCGAAATTGGGATTCAAAAAAAATAAGAAAATATGAAACCTCCATGGCGAAAATTTTTTCGACACATAGGAGAATGATTAAAGGGCTGGACGAGTTGGATAATGCAATGGAAACAATGACATTTATTGTCATTAGTAGTCATTAGTAGTCATTGGTAGTCATTGATGGTCATTTTCTATACTTCTGTGTCTGGCTGCTGTTAAATATAACTGTCTCAGAAAGCCCTGAAGTAAATGACTTATAATGTAGTAAAGCAAAATGACGCGCGAAGCGCAAATGACTACAAATGACATCCGTCGAAGACGGATAAATGACGCGAAGCAAATGACAGTAAGAGATAAAAGCAAGAAAACATAATAATGACATTATCAATATTTTGAAAACTTTAAAAATATGAAACGAATAATCATAGCCTTGATGGCAATATTTGCCCTTGTATCATGTACGAATCAGGAAGAAAAAGCAAAAGAAAGCTTTAAACAGGGGCTTAAGCACCTTGAAAAAAACCAACTCGACGCTGCATTATCAAAAATCAATGAAGCTATTGAATATTCAGATGATGACCCACGTTTTTTCTTCTATCGTGGCAATATCTATATGAATAAAAAGAAATTCGCAAAAGCAATTCAGGAATATGATCATGCTATAAAAATTGACTCCACCTATGCAGATGCCTGGTTAAACAAGGGAAATGCCACCTTTTATAAAACAGGAAATAAGACTGATGCCTGTCCTTATTGGCTTAAAGCTCATAAACACGGCAGAAAAAATCTCATCAATAAAATCAAAAGCTGCCCTGAATTCTCAATGGATATGGTACGTTAAACGTTAAACCGGATATGCAGAATATCGCCATCTTTAACCACATACTTTTTCCCTTCTACCTGTGCTTTTCCTTTATCGCGGCAGGCCTGCTCCGACTTTAGCGTAATAAAGTCTTCATATTTGATAACCTCAGCCCGGATAAAGCCACGTTGAAGGTCGCTATGAATGACGCCTGCAGCTTCGGGTGCTGTCATCCCGTTTTTGATTGTCCACGCCCGGATTTCATCCGGCCCAATTGTAAAGAAAGTTTTCAGGTCAAGTAATTTATACGCAGACCGTATCAGACGATTTATCCCGGGCTCTGAAAGTCCGGATTCCTCTAGAAAAGCATCCCGGTCCTCCTGATTATCAAGCTCGGCAATATCAGATTCCAAAGCAGCAGCAATAATCATCATCTCAGCATCTTCATCCTTAATCGCTTCCTTCACCTGCTCCACATATTTGTTCCCGGAGACAGCCGAGTCTTCATCTACGTTACATACGTACAGAACTGGTTTTTCAGTAACAAGATCCAATTCCTTAACATGTATTTTGTCTTCTTCTTTTATATCCAGAGTTCTTGCAGGCTGAAGATTTTCAAAATGATCTTTATATTTTTCTAAAACCTCCAAGGCTTCTTTAGCCTCCTTTTCGCCGCTTTTGGCTTTTTTCTCCATGCGGGCGATTTTATTTTCCACCATATAAAGATCTTGTGCCTGAAGCTCAATATCAATATTTTCTTTATCTCTTACCGGGTCAATTGTTTCATCCACATGGGGTACGCTCTCATCATCAAAACATCGCAAAACGTGAATAATTGCATCTGTACGCCGAATATCTGAGACAAATTTGTTCCCTTCCTTACCTCCTCCTTTCTTGATTCCGGGGATATCAACGATATCCACAGTTACAGGAATAACCTTCTCTGTCGGTTGATATTTTTCCAACTCATAAAGTCTGGGGTCCGGAACATTAAACATTCCAATATTTGCCTTTTGAGCTTTTGTCCCAATACCAGCCTCAGCTCGTTTTGATGACAAACAGTTAAACAACGTTGTCTTTCCTACATAGGAAAGTCCGACAATACCGCATCTTAGTGACATAAACCTTTATTTTTAAAGGCTGCAAAGGTAAGGAATATTCATTATTAACCGGAAGAATTTTTACCGAAAAACAATCAATTACTGATTTTCCCAAGTGTCGAAAAATTTTTTTCATGTAGGCGCTTGTTTATCTTCTCCTGAATTTGCAACGAGGCGTCCACCACGAACGGTCGCTCCTATTGTTAAGGCTGCACTGATTACGACAATATTTTTTACAATATACTGCCCTTCCAAAGTCAGACCATAAGGGATTTGAGTGAAAACTTCTCCCGGAAAAATGAATATCGGGGTAATGGTTCCGGCCATTTGCAAAAACAATAAAGCCAGGGTTTCCCGAAGATAAATCTTAAAGATCAAACCTATACCTATCAGGGATTCCCATATTGCTAACGTATAAATTATAAATTCTTCTTGTAACAATCCAAAGGTTAAAGTATCTATCGTTCGAATAGCCAGACCCTGAGCAGGACTTAAGCCGGGAAAAAACTTCAGCAATCCAAACCATAAAAAGACAATTCCTACACTGATTCGCAGAAAAGGAATACTCCAACGAGCCATCCAGTTGGTAATTGGCTCATCATACCTGTTTATAATATCTTCTCTTTTAATCATAATACATTTATTTATCTGTTAACTAATAAACAGATCGAATGGTATTTGGTTTAGGTTTTTGAGCGATTTGTTGACCATTTTTTTATGAGCGAATGTTTCCCGGACATTTCCTTATACCTTTCACTGTCATTGCTATAAATAACATTCAAAGACTTTTCCATGAAGCACTAAAAAATAGAGGAGACCTACTATCTTGTTTCGTCCAAAAAACTTGTCGGCCGCAATTGTCGTGGTGTAACCCACTTCCCTTGTATGTTTGACCGGGGAATGGGGTCTCCGTTTTTGTCAAGAAATTCACCCTCATCGTCTCTGAGGACAGACACACAATGTCCATTTCTGACACTGTCTATCGCGGCTTCTAATAAGATATAATCAGAAGTATCTTTCATCGCCCGACCAATATTTAAGCCTACATGATTGTTATGAATATCCATTATTGTGGCTATGGAATCATGAAAACAATCCGAATTTACCAGACTTGTTGAAAAATCCTTCATGTTTGCAATTTCGTGAGCACAGCCTAGCTTACAGGCCTTTTTGGCTGAAAAACGACTTGACAAAAGAGCCATCCAATATGTATGGCGAATAGCATCTGTTATGCCATCGCAGCGTATGGAATCCGTAAACGAAAGTTGCATCAAACTATCAGAAACCTCCCTTGCCTGCATACTAAGGTGAAAAGCTTCTTTCGCAATAAAAGGGTGTTTCAAAACCCAGATTCTTTCCTGATGTGAGACATTGAAAAAATGTCTTAAAAGACCCTGCGAATGAGCAAAGTTAATATCCAATAATACGCTTAAAATTGTACAGAAAATAATTTTTTTCATAAATCGAATAAAATATAATGTAAAAATAGTAATTTTGGTAAAATCATACAATGCGAATTTGCACAAACCACACAAAAACCTGAAAGAGCAAATTCACAAAAAATCCATTATAAAAAAATCATTTAGTTACTTATGAAAATGCATATTACACGAAAAGAACGTTTTAATGCTGCCCACAGGTTATATCGCGAGGACTACTCCGATGAAAAAAACCTGGAAGTTTTTGGTAAATGCAGCAACCCCAATTGGCACGGACATAACTACGATCTTTATGTTACTGTGGCAGGCGAAGTAAATCCTGAAACAGGTTTTGTGATAAACCTCAAACAATTAAGCAAAATTATTCGTGAGTATGTGGTCAATAAGCTTGATCATAAAAACATCAACTTAGAGGTTGATTTTATGCAGGGAAAATTAGCCTCAACCGAAAATATAGCCATTGCTATTTGGAATGAACTAGAAAAACCTGTTAACGAGCTGGATGCAAAACTTCACAGCATCAAAATTTATGAAACCGAAAATAATTTTGTAGAATATTTCGGAGAATAATACTTTTGACCCATTCAAATAACAAAAGCTATATGAACAAAAATCAACATCCCGAGCACGATCATACGTATTATGACCCCGATGACTCGAACAATATTGGTGGTTACGAACGCATTGAACAGTATAACCCGGAACGCATAGAAAAATTAATGCCCCACTACAAAGACATTTTGGGGCTTATTGGAGAAGACCCGGAGCGTGAAGGGCTTTTGGATACACCCAAACGAGTTGCCAAAGCCATGCAATACCTGACACATGGTTATGACCTTGACCCTGAAAAGATATTAAAATCGGCAATGTTTCAGGAAGAATACAAACAAATGGTAGTTGTAAAAGATATAGAAATCTACTCGCTATGTGAGCATCACATGATTCCTTTTATTGGGAAAGCACACGTAGCCTATATTCCCAATGGATATATCGTAGGATTAAGCAAAATACCTCGTGTTGTTGATGCATATGCACGCCGGCTTCAGGTGCAGGAACGGTTAACAATGCAAATCAAAGAAGCAATACAAAACACACTTAAACCTTTAGGAGTAGCAGTAGTTATAGAGGCACGACATCTGTGCATGGCCATGCGTGGCATCCAAAAACAAAACAGTGTAACGACGACTTCTGATTTCACCGGAGCTTTTACGATTGATAAAACCAGACAGGAATTCCTTCACCTTATTGATGCAGATTTATCGTAACAGTCTTTTTGTCTAAATTTACAGCAGTTACATGACATGGCATTTTTTTTGATAACAAAACGTGTTGTTAAACGTTAACCAATGCATAAAAAGAGAAAATATGTTAGAACAAAGAAATAATAATACAGGGATTTTCGCCGGACAGCGCGGGGCTGCTTCGCAATCAGGCTCCATAACTTTAGATGCGGAAACAGCGCGCATTTTCATTTCTAAAGTTTTCTCCTGGATGGCTGTTGGCCTGGCAATAACTGCTTTTGTAGCCTGGGCGTTTGCATCCAGCGAGCAACTTATAGGATTATTGATTTCAGAATCCGGAATGAATGTAATGGGATATGTAGTTATGTTCGCTCCCTTCGCTCTTGTTTTACTGATGTCATTCCGCTTTGAAAAAATGTCGTCGGGAACAATTACTTTGCTCTTCGGTGGCTTTTCTATTCTTATGGGTATGAGTTTAAGTTTCATACTGCTTGTTTTCACAGCCTCTTCCGTATTTCAGACGTTTGCAGTTACAGCAGGCATGTTTGGAACGATGGCTATAATCGGATATACAACCAAAACAGACCTTTCCAAATTCGGTGCATATTTATACATGGCACTAATCGGGCTTATCCTGGCAAGTGTGATTAACTGGTTTATGCAAAGTTCCACAATGGAATATATCATTAGCTTTGCCGGTGTTTTGATTTTTACCGGACTTACTGCTTATGACACACAGAAGCTCAAACGGATCGGCAGCAATTCCGAAGCCTATGGACAGGAAAGAACCAACAAACTTGTGATCATGGGAGCTCTAACCCTTTATCTCGACTTTATTAACTTATTCCTGTTTCTTTTAAGATTCCTTGGTGACAGACGATAATTTGAGATTATAGTAAACATAATTTTTCAAGAAGATATAAAAATAAAAATTAAACAATATGAACGCTTACGTATTTCCCGGGCAAGGCGCTCAATACGTTGGTATGGGCAAAGACCTGTATGACAACTTTGAAGAAGCCAAAACACTGTTTGAAAAAGCCAATGACATTCTTGGGTTTCGAATTACAGATCTGATGTTTGAAGGCACGGACGAAGATTTGCGTCAAACCAATGTAACTCAACCGGCTATTTTTTTACATTCGGTAATTCTGGCCAAAATGATGAAAGATCAATTTAAGCCGGATATGGTCGCAGGCCACTCGCTGGGTGAATTTTCCGCACTGGTAGCTGCTAATGCCCTTTCGTTTGAAGACGGGCTCAAACTCGTACACAAACGGGCACTGGCCATGCAAAAAGCATGTGAGACAGAACCCTCAACCATGGCTGCCATCGTTGGTCTGGATGATGAAACAGTGGAAAACGTGCTTAAAGATATTGAGGAAGTCGTCGTTCCGGCCAATTATAATACAACCGGCCAATTGGTTATTTCCGGTTCTATGAAAGGGATTGATGCTGCTTGTGAAAAATTAAAAGAAGCCGGAGCCAAAAGAGCTTTGCCTCTTAACGTAGGAGGAGCTTTTCATTCCCCGCTTATGGAGCCGGCTCGTGAGGAATTGGCAAAAGCTATCGCTGACACCCAAATTAATAAGCCGGTTTGTCCCATCTACCAGAATGTAACAGCAAAAGCTGAAACAGAACCGGAAACAATAAAAGAAAACCTTGTGCAACAGCTTACTTCACCTGTCAAATGGACGCAGATCATGCAAAATATGATTGCCGATGGCATGACTTCATACACAGAGGTTGGTCCTGGAAAAGTATTGCAAGGGTTGATAAAAAAGATTGATCGCAAAATGCCGGCACAAAGTGCTGAAATTTAATATACTAATATTTACAACTGAGAAGCCGCCCAAAATGGTGCGGCTTTTTCTTTTTGCAGCATGGCATACAACATCAGAAATTTACATTAAATTTGACATCTGCTAAACAAAAAGGTGGTTAAACCAACACGATTGCAAAAAACGAACAAAAAAAAACCACAGCTAAGATGCTATGCCTAAAGCTTATAACTTTAATAAAATAAATTAATCCTATGAACTGGATGGAATGGATCGGTTATGCCGCATCAGCATTTATATTGTTGTCAATGCTGATGACCTCAATCGTAAAGCTTCGATTTATAAATCTCATCGGATCTCTGCTATTCGTTGTTTATGGCTTTTTGATTGAAGCGTATCCTGTGGCCTTTATGAATTTTTTCATCGCCATTGTCAATATTTATTATATCATCCAGATTCGTGCTGTAAATAAAGATGATTTCTCTATTCTGGAAATCAGAACGGACAGCGAATATGTCAAAGAATTCCTGAATTTTTATGAAGAAGATATAAAAAATTTCATCCCTCACTTTTCCTTTGAAAAAGCTACTGTTGATGAATGCTGGCTTCTACTCAAAGACATGAAAGTTGCCGGAATTTTTATGGGCCGCAAAACTGATCAAAACACCCTCTTTATCGATCTTGATTATATTTTGAAACAATACCGTGATTTCCGGATCGGAACATTTCTTTATAAATACAACCAGGATTTCTTTTTAAACAAAGGGATACACCACCTTAAAGCACTACCTGCCAGCAACCAGCATAATCATTATCTTAAAAAAATGGGATTTCAATATCAAAATGGATATTATGAACGTTCTATTAAATAAAACAAACAACATGTATAAACTTAGCTGCTTCATTGTTATTCTATTCTTTTTATTCTCTTGTAATAATGAAAAAGGAGTTGTTCATATTGAAGGCAATCATCCTTCGGTAAAAAACAAGAAGGTTTATCTTATAAAAACAAAGGATGCGCAGGGATATCAACATTTTCATAAAGCAGTAGACTCTGCTTTTGCAGATAAAAAAGGGCATTATATTCTTAATACTGATATTCAGAAAAGCGATTTTTATCAACTTCGAAACAATGTGGGTCACAAGCTTTGGGGAAATGACTTGTTTCTTCAAGCCGGCGACAGCATTAAATTATCAGAAACAAAACTAACTGCAAATTCTTCAGAAGCCAGTGAGGTCAACAAATTCCCGCGAAAATTAAGTGAAAAGTTTCCACATAAATCTCATGAATGGATTACTATGCCACCTGATGAGTTTATGAATACGGTTTCAGATCATTATTCTAAAATAATGTCTTTTACGAAAGATTACTTTGCTCCGCTTGAAGTACCTCCAAAAGTGCTAAATCGCTACACAAAAGAAGTGAAGCTTAGAAAACTCAACATGAAATTAAACTATCTGCAACATCATAACTTATACGCTTATGGCGAATGGTATCCAATGCCGATAGACTCCCTGAGTTTTGACCAACCAATAAAAAAAGTATTACAAGACACTTCGTGGTATTACTTAGAAAACTACCAACGGTTAATCCGAAAATATACAACAGCGCAGTATCATACACATTTTTTTAACCCGCTGGATGCGAATGCCGACAGACGAGGACTAATGACCCGTAAGGCAATCATAGATACTATGTTTGCAGGAATTCAAAAAGATATAGCACTGGCAACTTTAACCAATGACTTTTGGCGTTATTTGCCAGCCATGCAGGATAAATTTTTTAAAGATATTGAAAATATATTAGGCTATTTCAAAGAGACTAAACACTCAGATCAATTTTTTAATTATTACAAGAAAGTCTATCAGGATTACAAACGCCTTGAACCCGGAAACCCTGCCCCCAATTTTACACTAAGAGACACAAGTGGCCAGAAAATATCCTTAAATCAATTTTATGGAGACTACATTTACATCACATTCTGGAATACAATGAACAGTGTTTTCACTTCCAACCTGGATGCTTATCGTTCTCTTGCAAAAGACTTTGACTATTATGACAATTTATCTATGGTCTTTATAGCTCTTCAGCCTCGTGAAAAAGCAGCGCAAAAAGCATGGGGCTATTTTTTAAGAAATTATCCCTTTGGAGAAAATCATTTAATTGCTCCGGGACAAATGGATAACAACGAAATACAACCGTATCTGATTGAAGCAATTCCGACTCATGTATTAATTGATCCCGAAGGAAAAATAATAACAGCAAGAGCCCCCGGACCAGATAAAATTATGCAAACAATAGAAAAGATTATGGCCAATCAAATACAAATCAGCTCCTCTGGTTAGAAGGGCTACAGTTGGTTATTAAGAAAAAGCTCAGACTTGTCAATCAATTTTTTGACCAGCGGCTGGTACTGGAATTGGTGTAAAGCAGAAAGATATTTTGAATTATGCAGGTCAGTACCAATGAAACTATACATATCATTTTCCAGAAGCCATTCAGCGTTCTTTTTTACCTCATTTCCATAGTATCCGGCCAACGATAAAATATTCAATTGTAGATAAACAGAGCGGTCAATTAATTCATGATAACGTTCTTTTCTCCCAGCCCAAAAAAGATATCGTTCGGCATGAGCCAAAATGACTTTGTAACCTGCTATTTGGATATCGAATATCACATGGTTCAGATTTACCGGTTCCATGATATAGGACATCTCAATTAAAACATGGTCATCCCCCATAGTAAGCAGATTATTATCTTTAAGTTTTTCCTGAAATCCATCATCCAAAAGATATTCTGCAGCAGCGTCTACCTTAACGGGTAATCCGGTTTTTGCGGCAGCTTCTCTCACATAATCCAGCCCTTTACATATCGTATCTCTATTATTTTGATAGATATCATTCATGATATGGGGAGTAGTGATCAATTTAGAAAAACCCAAATCATGCAGGCCACGAATCATCTCCACAGATTCTTCTATCGACTTCACTCCATCGTCAATACCAGGAATCAGATGGGAATGCATATCCGTGGAAAAAGCAGAAAAATCGAGAGGTTCAGCCATATTAGAAGAACCAAAAAAAGTTTTAAAAATACCCATTATATTATTTAGTGTCTGTCAATAAAGTAAGTGTTTAGTTCATAATGTTCAAGTTCAAAGTTTACCCCGTTTTTTTTATCGGGGCCTGCCCCCGCATTTATCGGGGGATTGCGAAGTATTTAAAAACAAGGAGTCCCGATTGTAACATCGGGATGGCTGTTTTAAATACGAGCATAACGCAGAAATTGGACATTATGGACAAACACTATTTAACGGTTATCATACTGATCTTTATAATAATTTTGATAGGCTCCGCTGGTTACATCCTTCAACCATTGTTCATTCTCCAGATACCAATCCACTGTGTTTCGCAAGCCTTGTTCAAAATCTACTGAAGGGGTCCAACCCAACTCCTGTTGGATTTTTGAACTATCAATAGCATACCGCATATCATGCCCGGCACGGTCTTTTACAAAAGTAATCAATTTCGAAGACGCTCCTTTTTCCCGCCCCAGCTTCTCATCCATAATATTGCATAGTAAGCGGATCAAATCGATATTTTTCCATTCGTTATTTCCACCGATGTTATAGGTTTCTCCTACTCTTCCCTTATGAAAAATCAAATCAATAGCAGCTGCATGGTCATTAACCCACAACCAATCCCGGATATTTTCGCCTTTGCCATATACCGGAATCGTTTTATTATTCTTAATGTTGTTGATCGCCAGCGGGATAAGTTTTTCAGGAAATTGATATGCTCCGTAATTATTTGAGCAATTGGAAATCACCGTCGGAAGGTTAAATGTATGCTGATAAGCTCTCACCAGATGGTCAGAGCTAGCTTTTGATGCTGAGTATGGACTCCGTGGATCATAGGCTGTGTCTTCCGTAAAGAATCCTGTTTCACCCAATGAACCATAAACCTCATCTGTAGAAATATGATAAAACAATTTTTCAGCAAAATTATCGCTCCATATATGTCTAAAGGCATTTAACAAATTCACGGTACCGTTAATATTGGCATAAATAAATGCATTGGGATTACTTATGGAGCGGTCAACATGGGACTCGGCTGCAAGATGAATAACCCCGTCAAATTTATAATCTTCAAATAATTTCATTATAAACTCTTCGTCCACAATATCTCCTTTAATGAACGTATAATTGGGTTTATCCTCAATATCCGTCAGGTTTTTAAGATTCCCTGCATAAGTTAACTTATCCAGATTATAAATATGATACTGCGGGTATTTAGTAACCATCCTGCGGACTACGTGGGAACCAATGAATCCGGCTCCGCCCGTGATTAAGATTTTTTTTGTCATAATATTATTCTTCTGTATTTTTTTCTGCTAATGCTTTTTCCCAGTTCCAGGCTGTACGCATCATATCTTCGAGATCTTTCCGGGCTTTCCAGCCCAGCTCCCGATTGGCAAAGCTTGTATCAGCCCAGACCTGCTCCACATCTCCGGGTCTACGATCAACAATTTTATACTTCAAAGGTTGATCAGCTACTTTTTCAAATGCTTTCACAACTTCCAGCACGGAATATCCATTCCCGGTACCTAAATTAAATACTTCAGGATTAGCTTTATGCTGATTATTGATCATCCGGTCAACAGCTACAACATGTGCTTTTGCCAGATCCACTACATGGATATAATCTCTTATCGCTGTGCCATCCGGAGTATTATAATCATTTCCAAAAACACTCAGTTGTTCACGTTTACCAATAGCCGTCTGCGTGATAAATGGCACAAGATTATCGGGAACGCCCAGCGGGAGTTCTCCTATCAAAATACTTTCATGAGCGCCAATGGGATTAAAATAACGTAATAAAATACCTTTTACATTTTGGTTGGCTTTGGCTGTATCGGTAATAATTTCTTCAGAAATTTGTTTTGTGTTTCCGTAGGGCGAAGCTGCTGCCTGCACAGGTGCATCTTCAGCTACGGGTAACTTTTCCGGTTGTCCGTATACTGTACATGATGATGAAAACACAATATTTTCCACTTCATTTTTTTTCATCCCCTCCAAAATATTCATCAAAGAAGTAAGATTATTATGGTAATATTTTAACGGTTGTTCGACGGATTGTCCCACCGCTTTGTAAGCTGCAAAATGAATAACACCGTCCATATCCTGATGCCGGCTAAAAAAATCTAAGGTTTTTTGACGGTCGCACAGATCAAATTCTTCAAAATCCGGAAGGGTACCAGTAATTTTATGAATATTGTTAATGACTGATTGATAGGAATTGGATAAATTATCCACGATAATAACCTCATACCCCTTTTCCTGCAGTTCCACAACAGTGTGCGAACCTATATATCCGGCTCCGCCGGTAACGAGAATCTTCATTTTGCTGCATTTTATATTAAGAAAGGCCAAAGGTAGTAAGCTTTCCATTAAATCACAACCCCAAAAGGCAGAATTCAATCCAAAAAGACTAAAGTTGTTTTCTTTTCGTTAATTTTGCATCAAATCAAATAAAGATGCACAAACAAATACTAATAATTGCTTTTCTACTAGCTTTTAAGGCTATTTCAGCTCAGGGCGATGTAAGTGATACGGCAACCAATATGCCAATGATCCAAATTAATTACGGGCTCCAGTTACCCGGGAATGATTTGGCAAATCGCTATGGCATGAATCATACGGCTGGAGCAACATTTATGTATAAAACACATAAAAATTGGCTCTTCGGGGTAAAATTTAACTATTTGTTTAGCGAAAACGTGAAAAACAAAGAAGATATCCTTTCCGGAATAGCAACCGAGGACGGAAATATTATCGACGGCAATGGAATGCTAACCGAAGTAAATTATCACGAACGCGGTTTTTACAGCAATGTCTCTATTGGTAAATTATTCCCTGTCATCGGCCCAAACCAAAACTCGGGTTTATTTCTTATCGGCGGAGTCGGACTTTTACAACACAAAACATTAATACAAAACCCTGAAAATAAAGCTCCGCAAATTAGCGGAGAATACACTAAGGGCTATGATCGCCTGACCAATGGCCTGGCAGTAAGTGAATTTATCGGATATATGCATATCGGAAATGGAACCATGTCCAGCTTTTATGTTGGCGCCGAATTAATACAAGCTTGGACACAATCGCGTCGCGATTATAATTTTAATAAAATGAAAAATGTAACCGATCAACGTTTCGACACACTCTGGGGATTAAGGATAGGCTGGATACTCCCGATCTCAGGAAAAACTTCCGGAGAATATCACTATTTTTAAACTATGGGGCTTTATCAGATTACCATAACAACATACTGGCTTATAGCCCTGATTTATGCATTGTTCAATAAAAAAGCAAAACAATTTGTTGCGGGCAGGAAAAATGTTTTCCGGAATTTAAAAGCCCGTATCCCTTCCGACAGAAAAATTATTTGGGTCCACTGTGCATCCTTAGGAGAGTTTGAACAAGGCAGACCTCTTATTGACCAATTGAAAAAAGAAGCACCGGAATATTTTATTCTCCTTACTTTTTTCTCTCCCAGCGGCTATGAGGTAAGGAAGAATTATTCCAATGCCGATTATGTATGCTACCTCCCCATGGATACACGGAAAAATGCGAAACAATTTATCAGAATCGTAAAACCTTCAAAAGTTCTGTTTGTCAAATACGAGTTCTGGTTAAATTATATCGATGTCCTGCATAAAGAGCACATTCCCTTTTATCTTGTTTCAGGCATTTTTCGTAAGCAACAACATTTCTTTCAGTGGTATGGGAAAACCTTCCGCAAACGTTTACATAAATTCAACCACTTCTTCCTGCAGAACAAAACCTCAGCCCTATTATTAAAAGAACTCGGGATAAATAAGTACACTGTAGCAGGAGACACACGCTTTGACCGGGTTAAGGAGATAACCAATAATTTGCAATCTTATCCGAATTTAGAGGCTTTCAGTAAAGAGGCATTAGTTATTCTGGCCGGATCTTCCTGGCCTGCAGGTGAAAAAATGTTAGCTCAGTTTTTTGCCATGAAAAACGATCCCAACCTAAAATTGATTATTGCTCCTCATCAGGTACATGATGATCACATTAATGAAATTCTGAGTTTATTTCCGGAGAAACCTGCATTATGGACGGATGTAGAAAAACAGACTACAATCAACTCTAATATTTTAGTTGTCGATACCATCGGAATATTGTCGTCATTATATCAATATGCAGACATTGCATACATTGGTGGAGGTTTTGGCAAAGGCATTCATAATACGCTGGAAGCAGCTACTTTCGGCATACCCGTTATATTTGGACCAAACTATCAAAGGTTCCGGGAGGCGGTAGACTTAAAAGAACAAAAAGGGGCTTTTGCAATCAATAATTTTGAAGATTTTGAACACATTTTAGATCAACTAATCCGGGATAAATTTCATAGGCAAAGGTCGGGTGAAAATGCCCGTCACTATGTTCAAACAAACACCGGAGCAACCAAGATAATTATGAATTCCATTACAGGTAAAGAATCCGGATTAACCCAATAAAAGTTATCCTATTTTTATCAACATCCTTTAAAAAAGGAAATATAAAATGTAATTTTGTTAAAAAATAAGCAAACAATGACAAGCACAACAGAACTCCAAAAAATTGCAAATCAAGTCAGAAGAGATATCATCCGTATGGTTCATGCTGTAAATTCGGGCCACCCGGGAGGTTCACTGGGTTGCACAGATTTCATGACCGCCTTATATTTTGAAGTTATGGACCATGATCCTTCAAATTTTTCAATGGAAGGAAAAGGAGAAGATGTCTTTTACCTCTCCAATGGGCACATTTCACCGTTATGGTATAGTATCCTGGCAAGAAATGGCTATTTTGACATTTCGGAACTGAAAACGTTTCGCAAACTCAATTCCCGATTACAGGGCCATCCGGCAACAGAAGAAGGTCTTCCGGGAATACGAATCGCTTCTGGTTCTCTCGGCCAGGGAATGTCAGCGGCTTTAGGGCACGCATTAGCTAAAAAGCTGGATAGTGACAATAAGATTGTCTATAGCCTCCATGGTGACGGAGAATTACAGGAAGGGCAAATTTGGGAAGCCGCTCTTTTTGGCGCTTCCAGAAAGATAGATAACATCATAGCCACGGTAGATTATAACGGTCAGCAAATTGACGGGCCCGTACAAAAGGTCAATGATCTTGGTGATTTAAAAGCCAAATGGGAAGCCTTTGGTTGGATAACACTGGAAATGAACGGACATGCCTTTGATGATATCCTAAAAACCATGGAAAAAGCAAAATCCATGACCGGTCAGGGAAAACCGGTTATTATTCTTATGCATACAGATATGGGCCATGGCGTGGATTATATGCAGGGAACACATGAGTGGCATGGCAAAGCTCCTGACGATGAACTGGCACAAAAAGCCCTGGAGCAATTACCGGAAACTTTAGGAGATTATTGATTAAAATCCATCAGAATATTCGCTTTATGAGGTTCAAATGCTCGTTTATCATACTCATTCTTTTGCTGGCTTTAACAACCACCAAATCTGTTTTAGCCCAGCATCAAACAGCAGAAAGAAGAAACAATCAGTTAACACGTATTCTATTTGTTTTTGATGCCTCAAGAAGCATGTATGGAGAATGGGATGATGAGCCCAAAATAGATATAGCCAGACGGTTACTGACTGAAATGTTAGACAGTCTTCGCGGACGAAAAAACATGCAGTTGGGACTTCGCGTGTATGGACACCAACACCATTTCCCTCCCCAGCATTGTGATGACACGAAACTGGAAATCCCTTTTGAATATGATAACATTGACCAGATCGTCCACAAACTCAAATCTATCGCTCCTAAGGGAACCACACCGATAGCCCGTTCACTGGAAGAAGCTGCTGATGATTTTACAGACTGTGAAAATTGCCGCAATATTGTAATTCTGATTACCGACGGAATAGAAGAATGCGGTGGTGATCCTTGTGATGTTTCGCTTAAACTCCAGGAAAAGGGTGTTATTTTAAAACCTTTTGTTATCGGCATTGGAAAAGATTTCAAGGATGCTTTTGATTGTGTGGGAACGTATTTTGACACGAAAAATGAAGAGGAGTTCCGTACTGCGCTTAATGTCGCCATTGACAGAGCCCTTAATCCGACAACTGCTCAGATCAACCTGCTCGACATTAACGGAAACCCCACAGAGACAAACGTTAACATGTCTTTTTATAATAAAACTTCAGGCGAACTAAAATATAATCTCATTCATACACTTAATGCTAAAGGCAACCCGGACACGCTTAAGTTAGACCCGATGATCACCTATAAAATTGATATTCATACGATCCCTCCCCTGACTATTGACTCATTCGGCTTAACAGCCGGTAAGCACAATAAAATCGGTGTAGACGCTCCGCAAGGATATTTAAAACTGGTATTTGACGGCAAAAGCACCAAAAGCCATTACATCAATTGCATTGTAAGAAAAGACGGAAAGATGAAAACTCTTAACGTTCAAAACATTGGCAAGAAAGAAAAATATCTTATCGGGAAATATGATTTGGAAGTTTTAACACTTCCACGGTTAAATATTGAAGATGTAGCCGTTAATCACAACCATACAACCACGATAGATATTCCCAGTCCCGGTATGGTCGTCATACAGATGGGGACTTCCGGCTATGGCAGTGTTTACAAATATCAGGATGATGGAAGCTTAAAATGGATCTATAATCTACCTGAAAAACAACAAAGAGAATCTTTATTTTTACTACCGGGCGATTACAAAGTAGTATTCCGCTCAAGGGCTACACACCGATCAAGACATACGCGCCAGGTCGATTTTGAAGTCAAATCAGGTAAAGCCCAAACCATTTCAATATACAAGAATTAAAAAATCAAAAATCATGAACACATATAAAGTAAGAGACCATAAAGACACGCGCTCCGGTTATGGAGCAGCATTACTCGAAATTGCCAAAGATAACGATCAGATTGTCGGTTTATGTGCAGACCTGACAGGTTCGCTCAAAATGGGCGACTTTGCGAAAGCTTATCCGGAACGATTTTTCCAATCCGGAATATCTGAGGCTAATATGATGGGCGTTGCTGCCGGAATGGCAACAGCAGGAAAAATTCCTTTTCCATCGACTTTTGCTAATTTTGGCTCAGGCCGTGTTTACGATCAAATTCGCCAATCTATCGCTTACAGTAATAAGAACGTTAAAATTTGTGTGTCTCATGCGGGACTTACATTAGGAGAAGACGGAGCTACTCACCAAATGCTGGAAGATCTTGGCATGATGAAAATGCTTCCCAACATGACGGTTATCAATCCATGCGATTATACGCAAACCATGCAGGCCACCAAAGCTGCCGCCGAGCATTACGGACCCGTATATTTACGCTTTGGCCGACCCAAAATGCCGGTCTTTATACCCGAAGATATGCCATTTAAAATTGGGGAAGCAATTAAACTTACGCAAGGAAATGATGTCACTATTATTGCAACCGGTCATTTAGTTTGGCCGGCAATTCAGGCAGAACAACGATTAAAAGAAAAAGGCATATCTGCCGAAGTTATTAATATCCATACAATTAAACCACTTGACACAAAAGCTATAGTGGAGTCAGTAAAAAAAACACATTGTGTGGTAACAGCAGAAGAACATATGCTGAATGGAGGATTAGGTGAAAGTGTCGCTCATACATTAGCAAAAAATTATCCGGCACCCATGGAAATGATTGGGGTAGATGACACTTTTGGTGAAAGTGGTAAGCCGGATGAATTAATGGAAAAATATGGACTGACAGATAAAAATATTGTTGAGGCGGCCCTGAAAGTTTTCCATCGCAAGTAATGATAAATGAATGCCATCATACTCAGATAACGAGATACTCGAATTATTCAATCAACCGGAAAAACGCTCAAAAGCGTTTGAAATGCTGGTAAACAAATACCAACAAAGGGTATATTGGATAATCCGTCGTATGCTTCTCAACCATGAAGATACGAACGATGTGATGCAGGAGACTTTTATCAAAATCTGGCAAAACATTGCAAATTTCAGACAACAATCCGGGCTCTATGCCTGGATATATCGTATTGCTATTAACGAAGTGTACACATTTTTCCGAAAGAAAAAACGCCTTCGCAACCTACCTACTACCGAATTAAAAGAGGAAATGCTTCAGTCATTACAGTGTGACCCATGGTTTGATGGAAATCAAGCACAACTCAAGCTGCAGGAAGCTATCCTTGCATTACCCAAAAAACAACAAATGGTTTTTAATATGCGATATTTTGAAGAAATCCCGTATGCCGAAATGTCCAAAATATTAGATACTTCAAAGGGATCTTTAAAAGCATCATATCACTGGGCTGTTAAAAAAATAGAAGAAAACTTAAAAGACAATTAAACCTAAAATCAAAAAACGTATCCTATTCACAGCATAAGATAATTCATGGTCAAAAAATCAAAACATACAAACAAAGAACCTGACACAAGCAGCATCGATCGTCATGCAAAAGGAGATAGCTTTAAAACTCCCGAGAACTATTTTGACGAGTTTTCGTCAAATATCGTCAGCATGACAAAAGATATGCCTGTTAAGCCAGGCAATCCCCCGGGTTATCAAAAGCTGGTCTCCCGCCCCTGGGCGATGGTTGCCGCTGCGGCTGCAATTATTGGAATAGTTCTTATGTCTGTGTTTTATTTTACGAATAATTCTCAACAACAACCCGATAATATTCATCCTGATCGTGGATTAGTTCAAACAGATACGAACGAAGTCCGGCACCGGCAAGAAACAGATGATTCTTCCCGTCAGGTTATTGCAGAAAAAAGCAAAAAAGCAACAAAAGAGCTATCGGACAAAGATCCGGCAAAAGCCAAACAAGAAAGGCCGGAAAAAGCACAGAAAGAGAACCAGCATGCTGAAGAAACCGCCATTGCTCAAAAAGCAAAAGAAGACAAACAAATAAACGAGCAAGAAAATAAAGAAAAAAAATATCCCACACAAGAACCAGAACCACAGTTTGCCGAAAACCAAAATCAAACAGGCAGGCAAAACCATTCAGGGGGTATAAGCCAGCAAGGTTCTGGTACCGGTAAGACTTCAAATGAAGAGGTTGCTATTGCATCAGAGCAAATATCAAAAGAATTTGATTTTTATAATGACACATGCATCTCTTCCCCTTCCTGGTTTTATCTACCTTCTGTTCCTAAGGGGTATAAAATTAAATGGAGAGGTAAAGCTAATAAAGATAGTCTTCTTATTGAGGAGAGCGGTTTATATACAGCCATATTAACAAATAGTGACAATGATACAATTTCAACTCCGGAGTTTGAAGTTCGTTATCTTCCGGAGCCTGATGTGAAATTACGCCGGCAATATAAAGTATGCATAAATAAAAACCTGAAATTGGATCCCGGATTTTATGATGAGAAATATGACTTTATGTGGTCTGACGGCGTGGAAAGCCCTGTGAATTTTGTCTCGGAGATTTCTGCATCCACAAAACATTACTCCCTGGAAATAACAGGTTGTAAAACATATGAGTATCAAACAATCGTCATCTTTGAATCCTGTGATCTTACAATACCCAATGTAATCACCCCAAACGGTGACGGCATGAATGATTACTTTAAAATTGAAGGCCTTGAAAACTATCCCGGTAGCAAGCTCATTATCTTAGACCGCAATGGAAAAGAACTTTTCGTTGACGAAAATTATCAAAATGATTTTGATGGCGGCAATCTGCCGCAAGGCTCCTATTTTTACATCCTACAAGTCAATGATAAACATCAGACAACCAAAAAAGGAAACCTGAATATTATCTTCTAACGCCCCTCCTTCCCTGAATTGTGATATATTTGCCACAACAAATTAGTGTTACGACAAAATAATATTTCATTTAAAAAAATAATTTAGGTGTTATTCGTTATTATCGAAAGCGACTTGAATTATTTTTACCATTAGACCCAAAAAGGATTGGATATGAAAACATCAATAGAAATCAGTTACTATCCGCTAAAAGAAGAATACCTGGCACCTATTCAAAATTTCATAGATCGATTAAAGACTCATGACTCCCTAAAGGTACATGTAAATACAATGAGCACACAGGTTTTTGGGGAATATTTTGAGATGATGGATATAATCACAAAGGAAATCCATAAGTCCTTTGAGCTATCGGGGTCGATTTTCGTGTTAAAAATCATTAATGCAGATCTTTCGCCTGAAAGCTAGCTATGGCAGTCATTATTGAATATATCACCGGCAATTATATTGAATTGCTGGCCATGGCTTTGGGTCTTGTTTCCATTGTACTTCAGATAAAACAAAACCTCTGGCTGTGGCCTGTTAATATTGTTATGGTGAGTCTATACATCATTGTTTATATAGATGCTCGTTTGTACGCTGATATGTCGCTTCAGGTTTATTATTTAATAATGAGTGTCTATGGATGGTTTTATTGGCTTTATGGACGCAAAAACAGAAAAGATCAAAAGCAAGTCCCGGTGACGCGCACACGAAAGAAGGTCTGGCCATTTCTGATTTTGGCAACAATCGCATTATTTGTTATCATAAGCTATATCCTTGTGAACTACACCGATTCAGATGTGCCGTATTTGGATGCCTTCACGACTTCATTGAGCTTTGTGGCTACCTGGATGCTTGCCCGCAAGCTGATTGAAAACTGGATTATTTGGATTGTCGTTGATGCTGTTTCCGTCGGACTTTATATCTTTAAGGGGTTGTTTCCTACTACTGTACTATTTCTTGTACTTACCATACTGGCTTTCAAAGGGTATCACGAATGGAAGAAAGAGTTAAATACAAATATATAAACCAGGCAAAATGTTGAGCATGCCATATATAGGATTTCTATATATCACCTAATTATTTGATCATGAAAAGAGTTGTCATTACCGGCCCTGAATCCACCGGAAAATCCTGGTTAACAAAAAACCTGGCTAAACATTACGATACTGTTTGGGTCCCGGAATATGCCCGTGATTATATAGCAAGCCTCAAAAGAGAATACACTCAAAATGACATTTTATATATTGCGCAACAACAATTAAAGCTAGAACAAGAGCAAGCACAAAAAGCAAATGGTCTGTTGTTTTGCGATACCAGTATGTTGGTTACTAAAATATGGAGTGATTTTGTTTTTGGCAGTTGCCCAGACTGGATTGAGCAACAACTGGACAATCATATTTATGATCTTTATCTTCTTTGCTATATTGATACCCCGTGGGAGGAAGATCCACTAAGAGAACACCCGAATAAACGAAAAACGCTGTTTTCTATATATGAAAATGAATTAAAACAAAGAGATTTTCCTTTTGAAATAATTACAGGATTGGATACGCAAAGGCTAAACAATGCAGTTCATGCTATTGAAAAGCATTTTCCGGACGTATAATTTATGCAAATCCTCACTCCACTTGCCACTGATCATAGTCAGGAAGATCTTTTAGAAAAGTATAAGACCATTTCTCATAATCCATTTTGCAGTAAAAATGATTTATTCCATTTGTAACCATGAGGTAATCAACACGAATAGCCACATTATACCGTGCAATTTGCTCAAATGTCTCTTGTGTTATTTTTACCGACGGAGCTTTACATTCCACTATCAAAATCGGTTTTCCTGTAGATTTAAAAACCACAAGATCGGCGCGTTGCTGCATTTTATTGTATTTGAACTGTTTTTCTACAGATACAAGGCTTAGCGGAACTTTTTTATAACCTACCAAATAATGAATTGCATGCTGGCGCACCCACTCTTCAGGTGTAAGTTTGACATATTTTTTTCTTACCGGATCAAAAATATACTCTTCGTTATCGATTTGTTTTATCTTATAGTCAAACTCCGGGAAATTCAAGGCTATTTTTTCTTGCATACATTAGTTTCCTTTTTTATTCCAACTTCTTGCAGGATTAAACATCACTACCTCTTCTCGTTTTAGCGCATCAGTGGTCAACAATTTAAAGTCATATCAATCTTCAAAAAGCAGTTTTGTTTTACAAAAATATTCTTTCTATTCTGGATTATTCATACCCCAAATGTAAATCAGATGAGGAAAATCATAATCGATCAGGTAAAAATAACATTATTCTCATTATCTTTGTTTCTAATAATAAAGCCTAACTTATGCGAACCAAAAAAGACATCGTTTCCAACTGGCTACCACGTTATACAGGACTAAAACTGGAAAACTTCGGAGAATATATTTTACTGGTTAATTTTCAGGAATATGTAGAGCGTTTTGCTTCCAAAATGAAAGTTCCGGTAGAAGGTCAGGATCGCCAAATGCCTTCCTGCACGGCAGAAAATATTACGATCATCAATTTTAGCATGGGAAGTGCCAATGCAGCAACTGTCATGGATCTGCTTAGCGCCATATCGCCAAAAGCAGTTCTATTTCTGGGCAAATGTGGAGGTTTAAAGAAGAAAAACAACCTGGGCGACTTAATATTGCCTATCGCAGCAATTCGCGGGGAAGGAACCTCTAATGACTATTTGCCTCCAGAAGTCCCTGCTTTACCTGCATTTAATCTCCAAAAAGCTATTTCTACTACCATACGTGAGCATCAAAAAGATTACTGGACTGGTACTGTTTTCACCACAAACAGAAGAGTCTGGGAGCATGATAATCAATTTAAAGAATATCTGAAGACTACTCGTACAATGGCTATCGACATGGAAACAGCCACTATCTTCACAGCAGGGTTTGCTAATCACATTCCAACCGGAGCTTTATTGCTGGTATCTGATCAACCCATGATCTCCAGCGGAGTAAAAACGGAAAAATCAGATAAAAAAGTAACTAAAGAATATGCAGATGAACACCTGCAAATAGGGATTGACTCACTAAAGCAGCTTATAAACAACAACCTGACAGTCAAACACCTAAAATTTGATATCAACGAATAATTATGGCTAAAAGTGTTATTGACGAATTCAAACAAATCTATCAGGATTTAAAGAACAAAGTATATCACCCGGTTTATCTTTTCCACGGAGAAGAGTCTTTTTTCATTGATAAGTTAGTAGAAGTTATAGAAAATACCGTATTAAATGAAATGGAAAAAGAGTTCAATCTCGATATTTTATATGGGAAAGATGTATCCCCCCAGCAAGTAATTTCCACCGCCAAGCGCTATCCGATGGCTGCCAATCACCATGTAGTGATTATCAGGGAAGCTCAATCCATGCAAAAACTGAATGATCTCACATCGTATGTCAACGATCCACTAAAATCTACACTCTTAGTCTTAGTCCATAAACATAAATCCATTGACGGGCGGAAATCTTTAGGTAAGTCCGTCCGGAAAAACGGAGTTCTTTTTCAGTCGAAAAAGTTATACGATAACCAAATCCCCAATTGGATTAACACATATTTGTCCAACAGAAATTACTCCATCACACCGAAAGCCAGCATAATGGTTACGGAATATGTCGGCAACGATTTATCAAAAATTGCCAATGAACTGGATAAAATAATGATCAGCCTGGGAAAAGAGACCCAAGAAATTACAGAACAACACATCGAACAAAATATTGGAATCAGCAAAGATTACAATATTTTTGAATTACAAAATGCAATCGGTTCCCAAAATACGCCCAGAGCTTATTTGATTGCGGACTATTTCAGCAAAAACGAAAAGTCCTTCCCTTTGCTTCGGATTACATCCAATTTATATTTTTACTTCACGAAATTAATGCTAATACACAAGTCTAAATCCAAAACGCCTAATGATCTGAGTCAGGTTATTGGGCTGCATCCTTTTCTGGTTAAAGAGTATATTTCTGCTTCACGGAATTATTCGTTCGGGAAGTTAGCGGAAATTATCCATATTTTGAAAACATATGATCTGAAGTCGAAAGGAATAGAAAATTCTTCCACGAGCGATGGAGAGCTACTTAAAGAAATGGTATTCAAAATCATGAATTAGCCTTCATAATGTATGATAAACAAAGATCCAGATAAAAAAACTGCTTATACATTTCAATCTCTTTACAGTCATCATCAGCATAACACTATGTTAAACCTGTACCGCTCTTTTTAAAAGTTATACAGACAAAATAATCGCTTCTCCTATTCGTTAAAGCATTTGTCAATAGACTTAGTAATTGCAAATTTTCTTATTATCTTCGCAAACCTCAACACAAATGCATAAAATTTTTGATTGCATTTAAAGAAATAACCCCACAATTATGAAGCGCATAATCGTATATAGTATTCTCATAATCACAGGCATACTTACGTTATCATCAAATAATGTTCAAGCTCAGGATCAAACCGGTACACTAAAGGGATTTGTTTATGATAAAAAAACCGGAGAACCAGTCATATTCACTAATGTTTATTTTAAAGGCACCAGTACCGGAGCCTCTACAGATGTGAACGGCTTTTTCTCGATCACGAAAATAGAGCCGGGAAAATATACTTTATTGATAACGGCTATGGGGTATGACTCATTGAAGATGCCGATTACAATAAAAAAGGGACAATCCATAACAAAAGAACTATATGTAACTCCGGGAGCCAAAACATTGCAAGGTGTAAATATCTCCGGGGAACGACAAGCTGCAAGAAAGGAAACACAAACATCAGTTGTGAAAATTGAGCCTCAGGAAATGAGCAAGATACCGGCTGTTGGAGGTGATGCAGATATAGCCCAATATCTTCAGGTTCTTCCGGGTGTTATATTTACCGGTGACCAAGGAGGCCAGCTATATATCCGCGGGGGATCTCCAGTTCAAAACATGGTACTCATGGATGGTATGGTCGTCTACAATCCTTTTCACTCCATAGGCCTCTTTTCCGTCTTCGACAATGATATTATAAGACATGCTGATGTGCATACGGGTGGATTCTCAGCAAAGTATGGAGGTAGAATTTCATCCGTTATGGATATCACAACACGTGATGGCAATAAGAGGGAAAGCAACGTAAAATTATCCGTCAGTCCTTTCCAGTCTAAAGCTCTTTTTGAAGGACCTATCAAAAAGCAAACCGATTCAACGGTATCTAGTTCTTCTTTTATAATAAGTGCCAAGCATTCCCTTTTAGAACAAAGCTCTAAAGTGCTTTATGATTATGTTAACGACGATGGCTTACCCTTTAATTACACGGATATTTACGGTAAATTTTCAGTCAATGGTCAAGACGGAAGCAAGATAAATTTCTTTGGATTTAATTTTAGCGATAATGTCTTATATCAAAACGTGAGCGAATACGATTGGACAAACATCGGCGCAGGAACCAACTTTGTGGTCGTTCCGGAAAATTCAAATATCTTAATGGATGGTAACTTTGCTTATTCACAATACGAAATAACGCAAAAACTTCCCGACCAAAATCCCCGAAAAAGCTCCATCAATGGGTTTAACCTGGGACTGAACTTTACTTATTTCATGGGGGAAAACCAACTCAAATACGGACTTGCCATGCAAGGATTCAAAACTGCTCTTGAATTTTCAAACAGCGTGAACCGTAAAATCGAACAGGTAGAAAATACGACAGAGCTATCCGGATTCATGGTGTATAAAATGATTTTTGGTGATTTAATTTTAGAACCCAGCTTTAGAGCTCATTATTATGCATCCTTATCTGAGTTCTCTCCGGAGCCAAGATTCGCGGCTAAGTATAATTTAACCGATTTCCTTCGTCTTAAGGTAGCCGGTGGTTTTTATTCCCAAAACCTGATCAGCACAAAATACGACAGGGATGTTGTGAATCTCTTCTATGGCTTTGTTTCCGGTCCGGATAATTTGCCCTCAAAATATAAAGGAGAAGACGTTACCTCCAAATTACAAAAAGCTCAGCATCTTGTTGCCGGAGCAGAGATCGATATACTGGACAACATTACGGTGAATTTAGAAGGATACTACAAAAACTTTTCGCAGTTATCTAATTTAAACAGAAATAAAATTTTTAACGACTCACAAGAATATATTGATAAGCCCGATTATCTAAAGAAAGATTTCATTATTGAAAGCGGACATGCCAAAGGTGTCGATTTAACAATAAAATATGATGACCTCAGGCTTTATCTGTGGGCTGTTTACTCTTTAGGATACGTAGAAAAAACAGATAATTTCATTACCTATAACCCCCATTATGACCGGCGACATAACGTCAATCTGGTTGGTTCATACAAATTAGGAAAAGACCTTAACTGGGAAGTAAATGCACGTTGGAATTTTGGTTCAGGTTTCCCTTTTACACCAAGCGCCGGCTATTATCCCAAACAGCTTTTTAATGATGGCATTGACAGCGACTACACCAGTACTAATGGAGATTTCACGATCTATTACGGAGAAATTAACAGCAAACGATTCCCGACTTATCATCGTTTGGATTTGGGAGTAACACGCAAATTCTATCCTTCCACAAACTCAACTATTGAAGTGAAGGCCAGTGTTACGAATGCTTATAACAGAAAAAATATCTTTTATATTGACCGGGTATCCGGCGAAAGAGTAGACCAGCTTCCGGTAATGCCTTCCTTAGGCGTTTCCTGGGAGTTTTAATTTAACATCGCAAAGGCTGCATCAAGATATACAAAAACATCAATCGGATGATGGCCCTGATACTTTTCACTTCTTAAGTGCCCCAGGCGAACTACTACTGCATCATAATCAGGTAAAACAAAAATATACTGACCCAGGATACCTCTGGCGTATTTCACTGTTGTTCCTTTATAGTTTACAATCCACCACTGGTATCCGTAAAAATTATTCTCCTTTCCATTTTTATCAACCAAATAATCAGCAGGCTGTGTTGCATTCAGCAGGTATTCTTTGCTGATCAATTGTTTACCATATGCTTGTCCGCTATCCAGAACTAATTTTCCTATTCTTGCAATATCCCGTGCGTTGGAATTGAAACAGCAATACGCTTTTTCTATTCCTTCTTTTTTGTCCAGAGACCATAAAGCATCATGCCTGGCTCCAATTGGCGTCCAAAGATATTTTCCTGCAAAATCGGCCATTGTCATGCCGGTAGCTTCTGTAAGTAAAAATCCTAATATCTGGGTATTTCCACTTAAATACTTATATCTTTCTCCGGGTTTTTCAATAACCTCCAGGTCCATAACGAGGCTTTCAAGGTCCTTCCCGTAATAAGCCTGTGTTGTCGTTGAAAAAAGGCTCCCGTAACTCTCATCCCAGCTAAGTCCACTGCTCATCGTCAACAGGTCTTTTATTGATATTTTAGACTTATTTCCTTTATTGTACTCGGGCAAGTAATCACCGACAGCTTGATCCAGAGAGTCAATATATCCTTTATCGTTTGCTATTCCAATGAGTAAAGAAACAATGCTTTTCGTAGAGGAAAACAAATTCGAATACGAATCCGGACCATAATTGTCCCAATAGTGTTCACTGATCACTGTATCATTTTGTACAATGAGAAAACTCACAGGTTCGTATTTTTTCATCTTTTTCAAATGATGGGCTGGAATTTTCGTTTTATTTTCTGTAAATGCCCATGAATGGTAATTTTCAGCTCTTACCTTCCGATTTTCAAAAATTGGGTAATCGTCAATGCCTACATGTTGATATATTAACGCACGGATAACATATCTGGGTGCGAAAAGATAGAAAAGTCCAAGTAAGATAATCATAATTACCAGGACCCGTACTACTCGTTTCAGGTTTACATTTTTGGCCATTTGTCCGGGATTTCAATTTTGTGTTAAATTAGTATTTTGATAATGCAGACTGGAATGATCCTCAAAACAGTGGCATCATCAGAAAGAATAAATTTTACGATTATGTAAAAATACAAAAAATAAATTCTTGTCCTCCAATGCATGATTTGGAAAAATCACACAAAACAGTGAACACTAAAAAACCCTCACAATAATTTATGAAGGTTTTCTATTGTTATAATATCCGTTTTAGGAAGTCCGGATCGCTTTAAAGCTACATCTTTATTTTAACTCATTATTTTCCTTAAAGGACCCCGCATGATACCCCGGCTGGAATTCTGCACAAAAGCCAGTATCTCATCCCGCTCTTGCGTTACCGGAACTTCAGCTTCAATATATTCCACAGCCTGGCTGACATTCATATTGCGCAAATAAATATGCCTGTATATGTCCTGAATTTGATTAATTGATTCTTTTGAATATCCTCTTCTTCGCAATCCAATGGAGTTAATTCCGGAATAAGAAATAGGTTCACGGGCAGCTTTTGTAAAGGGAGGGACATCTTTCCTGACCAAAGTACCTCCGGAAATAAAACTATGCGATCCTATATTTACAAACTGATGAACAGCAACCTGACCTCCAATAATAGCCCAATTCTTAATTTCTATATGACCGGCAAGGGCAACATTATTGGCCAAAATACAATGATCATTCACTATACAATCATGGGCAATATGAACATAGGCCATGATTAGGTTATTATTACCGATTACAGTTTCGTTATTGGCTTTTGTCCCCCGGTTAATAGTAGCAAATTCCCTGATAATATTATCATCGCCAATTCTTACATAAGTATCTTCGCCATTGTATTTAAGATCCTGAGGTATAGCAGAAATAACAGCTCCCGGGAATATTTTATTATTCTTTCCAATTCTTGCACCTTCCATGATAGTGGCATTGGATCCGATCCAGGTTCCTTCTCCGATTTCCACATTTTTATGAATAGTCACAAAAGGTTCAATAACCACATTATCTGCTATTTTTGCCTGTGGATGTACGTATGCTAATGGTTGATTCATAGGTTCATTAATTAATTTACGACTATAAAACGTGCAGATAAGTTGTGTTAAAAACTCTGGACACGAATGCTCGTTTCATAGAATTCCGATTTTGATTTTACTCTTTGGTGATTTGTGCTAATAGATCTGCTTCAGTCACGATGGTATCGCCAACAAAAGCTTTCCCTTCCATGTGACACAGACCTCTGCGAATAGGTGATACAAGTTTTAACTTAAACACAAGTGTATCGCCAGGTTCTACTTTCTTTCTAAAGCGCACTTTATCAATTTTTAGAAAATAAGTGCTATATTCCTGGGGTTCTTCGACCTGATGCAGGGCTAAAATACCGCCTGCCTGCGCCATTGCCTCAATCTGCAATACTCCGGGCATCACAGGCTCATCAGGAAAGTGTCCTGCAAAAAAGGCCTCATTCATGGTTACATTTTTCATCCCAACAACCTGGTCTCCATCAATATCATAAACACGATCAATTAATAAAAAGGGGGGTCTGTGGGGAAGAATATTCTTTATCTGATTAATATCATACAGAGGAGGTTTCGACCAGTCGATATATGGTGCTTGTTTACTCTTGCGGCTTTCTTCTTTCAATATCTTCTTGCGTAATTTAGCCGCAAATTCCACATTGGTTTTATGCCCTGGTCGTTTAGCCAGGAGCTTTCCTTTGATTGGACGACCTATCAAAGCTAAATCGCCTAATATATCCAATAATTTATGTCGTGCCGGTTCATTGGGATATTCCAATTCCAGATTATTCAAAATACCATCTTCGGTCACATCTACACTATCACGGCCTAATTTGTCGGCGATATTATCCAGTTCTTTCTGGTTAACCTTGTCTTCCACAAAAACGATGGCATTATTCAAATTTCCTCCCCGGATGAGGTGCTCCTGCATAAAAAGCTGCTCCAATTCATGCAAGAAGACAAAGGTACGCGCGCGGGAAAATCCTTCTTTGAATTCGCTTAAGTTGTTAAGTTGAGCATGTTGGACATTCAATACTTTCGTGTCGTAATCAATAATGCTGGAAATGGAAAATTTATCATCAGGAATTGCGACAATTTCGGAATCTTTATCTTCCACGCGATATTCAACGGCCTCATTAATGCAGTAATAGTTACGTGGCGCGTTTTGTTCCTCTATTCCGGCCTCTAATATCTTTTCCACATAAAAACGCGAACTTCCGTCCATGATAGGAGCTTCAGGTCCATCTATTTCAATTAGTACATTATCTATTTCCAGTCCTACCAAAGCAGCCAGCGTATGTTCAATCGTACCAACCCGGGCATTGTTTTTTTCAAGCATTGTTCCGCGCGTGGTATCAACCACATTTTCAGCCAGGGCTTCTATAACTGGCTGTCCTTCCAGGTCAGTCCGTACGAATTTATACCCATAACCTTCCGGAGCAGCTTTAAACTTAATAGTCACATCTTTACCGGTATGCAAACCTACACCCTGTATCGAAACTGTTTTTTTGATTGTCTTTTGTTTGTCGCTCATAAATTTCTTTGTAAATCTATTTATTTATTGCCCTCTTTCTTCCAGTTTCTTTTCCAAAACTTTAATTCTGTCCACCAGGTTTTGAAGGTTCTTAAAATGAACATAGGATTTTTTGTAATTATTATATTCGATTGCCGGCGAACCTAATGCTGTAAATCCTTTTTCCTTAATGGAAGAAGAAACACCTGCCTGCGCTGCAATTCGAACTTCATCAGCAATTTGCAGATGTCCTACTATTCCAACCTGACCACCAATCATACAATTTTTCCCAACTTTTGCTGAACCTGAGATCCCTGTTAAAGCAGCGATCACTGTATTTTCGTCTATCTCAGCATTATGAGCTACCTGTATTAAGTTATCCAGCTTAACTCCTTTGCGAATAATGGTTGAGCCCATCGTTGCTCTGTCGATTGTAGTATTAGCTCCAATTTCAACCTGGTCTTCGATAATCACATTTCCGATCTGTGCTACTTTCTTAAAGTTGCTATCCTGCTGCGGCGCGAATCCAAAACCATCACTACCAATAACAATACCGGCATGCAATGTTACTTTTGAGCCGATAATGCAATCAGAGTATATATTAACATTGCTAAATACCAAACAGTTATCGCCAATATTCACATTATCGCCAATAACTGTGTTGGCATATATTTTTGTGTTTTCTCCTATTGTCGTATTTTCTCCAATACTAACAAAAGGACCAACAAAGACATCCTTACCAATAGAAGCGGAGTGAGCAATATCTGCTTTTTCAGATATCCCTGTTTTGCTGTGCTTAATATTATTATAGACCTCCAACAACCGGGCAAAAGCACTATAAGCGTCTTTTACTTTTATCAAGGTTGGCTTTACGCTTTTTTCCGGGACAAAATCCGTATTGACAATAACAATGGAAGCTTCGCTATCGTATATAAATGGTGTATACTTCGGGTTTGCCAAAAAAGAAACTGAACCCGGTTCCCCTTCATCTATTTTGGAAACTTTATTTACAACCACGTTGGGGTCTCCATCCAATTTGCCTTCAATTAATCGGGCAATATCATTCGCTGTAAATTTCATTTATGCAAATTTAAAATTACTGCAAAAGTAGTGTAAGTTAGTCATAAATAATAATATTTGATGTAGAAAAAATAAAATTTAATCAAATTTAACTAAATTTTTCGGGTAACAAAGATAATTCTTATGAATTGTCTGCGTAATTGTAGAGACATTTAATTCTTCAGAAGAATCCGTAAGATCCTTTAAATGACCTCCTTTATGCAGGACCTTAATGTTTTCTTCTTCGGGATTGTAAGCTTTATTTTCTGTTGTGCCGGTAAAGATATAATAGTTCTGATAGTCCTCAAGTCCGGGATTTTTTTCTTGCCATTGTTGTTCTAATGCTTTAATTTTTTCCTGTTCAAAAGGTTCTGTCTGAATTTCCAATCGGTAAAGTTCCCTGTTAATTAGTCGTTGAGACAAGTCACTCAGCACCTTATCATCATGTTTAGCCCATACTTTTATGGCGGAAGAAATATCGTAATCATCTATGTTGGCAAAACGATTTATGATTGACTGATCGTTGAAAAAATCATTAAAGTTATAGTTGCCTTTAAGGAAAAACGACAGATCAGGAGTAGCAAATAATTCTTCGCCTTTTTGAGTGAGTTCTTTAGCTCGTTGTAATATTTTAACAAGCATTTGCTCTGCACTCAAAACTGTCTTATGTAAATAAACCTGCCAGTACATCAACCTACGCGCTAAAATAAATTTTTCTATTGAATATATCCCTTTGGACTCTATCACTAATTGATCATCAAAAACGTTTAACATTTTAATAATCCGTTCAGTTCCTATAATTCCCTCAGAGACACCGGTGAAAAACGAATCCCGTTTTAAATAATCAAGTCGGTCGACATCCAGCTGTCCGGATACCAACTGATGCAAAAATTTCTTTGGGTATTCATTTTTAAAAATGCGTATTGCTGTATTCAATTGACCATTCATTTTTTCGTTTAACTTCTCCATGAATAGCAAAGACAGTTTTTCATGCTTTACTTCACTAACAATAGAATACTCCAAAGCATGGGAAAATGGTCCATGACCTATATCATGCAACAAAATGGCGATATATGTTCCAAGTTTTTCATCTTCAGTAATCGTCTGTCCTTTATCTTCAAGCATTTTAATCGCTTCCTGCATAAGCCCCATAGCGCCGATAGCATGATGAAAGCGGGTGTGCAACGCTCCTGGATATACCAATGAAGTGAGCCCTAATTGCTTTATTCTGCGCAATCGTTGAAACCAGGGATGCTCAATAACATCGAACACAATGTCATGTGGGATTGTTATAAAACCGAAAACAGGATCATTAAGTATTTTCTTTTTATTAATTTGGTAGTCGGCCATGCAGTTATTATTATTTTTGTAATTGAAATTTTAATGTGTAAAAATAAAAGGAAATTATTGCAATAAAGCACTTAATAGATACGTATTTTTTAAAACTATATTATGACAATGAACAATATAAAAATTTTATGGGCCGATGATGAAATTGATATGCTGAAAGCGCATATTATTTTTCTGGAAGAAAAAGGATATCAGGTAACGACTACAAACAACGGGGGAGACGCACTTGAAATCCTTCAAAATGAAAACTTTGATGTAATTTTCCTGGATGAACAGATGCCCGGAATGTCAGGAATTGAAACTTTAGATAACTTAAAAAGCATCCGCCCGAATTTGCCGGTTGTCATGATTACGAAAAGTGAAGAAGAAAACATTATGGAGGAAGCTTTTGGTTCCAGGATAGAAGACTACCTCATTAAGCCGGTTAACCCGAAACAGATTCTTTCATCACTCAAGAAAATATTGGAAACAAAAAAATTAGCCGATGATAAATCCACGCACTCTTATCAGCAAGAATTCACTAAAATTAGCATGGAGCTAAACCAAAACCCTAACTTTAAGGAATGGGTGGATATTTACAAAAAGCTTGTTCGATGGGAACTGGAACTGGAAACTACAGCAGATAGCGGTATCCGGGATATTTTGGATATGCAGAAAGAAGAAGCCAACACTGTATTTAGTAAATTCTTTGAAAAAAATTATGAAGACTGGCTTCATGGAGATGCAGAAGAGGTCCCGGTCTTATCACATACCTTATTTCGGGATAAGATATTTCCGTTTTTAAATGACGATGTGCCAACTTATTTAATACTTGTTGACAACTTACGCTATGACCAATGGAAAACCTTACAACCCATTATAGAAGAAAACTATGTGACAGAAATTGACGATATTTACTATGGTATTATTCCTTCAGCAACACAATACGCCAGAAACTCTATCTTTTCAGGTTTGTTGCCTAATGAAATCAAGAAAAAATATCCGGAATATTGGGTAGATGAATACGAAGAAGAGTCAAAGAATCAATATGAATCTGAATTATTAGAACAGTTATTAAAAAGGTTCGGAAAAGGAGATATCTCATTCTCTTACAATAAGATACTCAACCTGAATGCAGGAAGAAAATTAGTAGAAAAGTTACCCAATCTGGCAAATAATAAATTAAACGTCATTGTTTATAATTTTATCGACACACTTTCTCATGCCCGAACAGATACAGAAGTCATCAAAGAACTTGCTGAAGACGAAACAGCATATCGCTCCATAACCAAATCCTGGTTTGAACATTCCCCTTTAAAAGAGATTATAAATGATCTAGCGGATGAAAATGCACGTATTATCATTACGACAGATCATGGCTCGGTTAAAACAAAAAACCCGGTTAAGATATTAGGAGATCGCAACACAAATACAAATCTGCGTTATAAATTTGGTAAAAATCTGCAATACAAACCCAAAGAAGTATTTGAAATAAAGGACCCGGAAAGCATCTATTTACCACGAATCAATATTTCTACTTCTTATGTTTTTACCCGTAACTCGGACTTTTTGGTTTATCCGAATAATTACAATCATTTTGTTAATTTATATAAAAACACATTTCAGCATGGAGGAATTTCATTACAAGAACTATTAGTTCCTTTCGCTGTGTTAAATCCCAAATAAATAGATTACAACTATAAAATATAAGTTAAATGTTCAGGCAGATAAATTCGTTTATTTGCCTGAATTAATTTCACACAAAAATGCAAAGCATCGAAATAAACTCCGTTGATGAACTTTATTCTGTTGCGGAAAAAATCTTATCATCATCCCCTGATCAAAATATTTTTGCGTTATATGGCGAAATGGGAGCCGGAAAAACCAATCTAATCAAAGCTTTTTGTCAGGTTCTTGGTGTGGAACAAGAAGTCAGTTCACCGACCTTCTCTTTAATTAATGAATATTATTCCCCTGAATCAGGGATTATCTATCATTTCGATTTCTACAGGACAGAAAGTATTGAAGAAGTTTTTGATATTGGGTACGAAGATTACTTCTTCTCCGGCAATTACTGTTTTCTTGAATGGCCGGAACGAATATCCAAACTTTTGCCTGAAAATTTCGTATATTTATCCATTAAAATAACAGGTGCTGAACAGCGATTAATTTCCTGGCAGTCCATGTAGTTTGTTTTTAGCAAGTCAAGATTAACCTGCATTCCTTTTTATGCATGATTATACAGGTTATACTAAGTTTGGTATAATTCATTAACTACGAACTGAGATAAGAATATAATTGGATACAAATGGATACTGGAAGCAAACGGATATTTTCATATAGTTATGAAGAAAAACTTCTGCCTCAGGAAGAGATGCTTGAGAAACGGAAGTCAAAGGATAAATTAATCATTGGGTTACCCAAAGAAAACACTTATCAGGAAAAAAGAATTGCTTTAACCCCCGCTTCAGTTGAATTATTAGCAGAGAATGGACATGAAATCATCCTTGAAAAAGGGGCAGGTAAGGCAGCGAATTTCACAGACACCGAATATAGCGAATCAGGAGCATATATTGTCAATACAAAAAAGGAAGTATATCAAGCAGATATAATTTTAAAAATAGCCCCTCCTGTTTACTCAGATATAGAAATTTTCAAAGAGAGACAAACTATAATTTCAGCACTTCACCTAACAGCCCAACACGTAGACTATTTCAAACAGATGCTTTCAAAGAAAGTAACTGCGATATCTTTTGAACATCTCAAAGATGAAAACAATATTTTTCCTATACGCATGTCTATAAGTGAAATAGCAGGAAATACTGGTATACTCATCGCAAGTGAATATCTTAGTGATTCAAAAATTGGCAAAGGAAAAATGTTAGGCGGATTTCCCGGTATTCCACCGGTAGAAGTAGTTATTATAGGAGCCGGGAATGTAGGCGAAGCAGCTTCACGTGCTGCTATTGCACAGGGAGCAAATGTTAAAATATTTGACAATAGTATTAGTAAACTAAGACGCATACAGCGGCTGCTAAACACGAAAGTTTACACATCCATATTCCAAAAAAAGAATTTGGAAAATGCCATAAAAAATGCCGATGTTGTTATTGGTGCATTACACACTCAAAACACACGTTCCCCAGTTATAGTGACAGAAGAAATGATTCAAAAAATGGAAAAAGGTTCTGTTGTAATTGATATCAGCATAGACCAGGGGGGCTGTATTGAAACATCGCGTATTACTACACATGCTGAACCAATTTTTTTAAGAGATGAAGTAATTCATTATGCCGTACCCAACATTGCCTCCAGGGTTCCCAATACTGCTTCGCACGCCCTGTCTAATTATTTCGCTCCAATGATGCTTAATATCGCTGAGGAAGGTGGCATAGAAAATATACTCCAAAGAAACAAAGGTCTAAGAAATGGCACTTACATCTACAATGGTGTCATTACCAACAAATACATCAGTGATTATTTTAATCTCCCCTACAAAGATATTGACTTATTGATGGCTGCCTTTCATGGTTAATCCCGTTAACATTAGAGGATAAAAAGCAATAAGCGAAATCGAGCATAACTTCACAAATTTGTCTACATAAAAAAAGCCCGGCAAAAACCGGGCTTTTCAATGATTATGGCGACGACCTACTCTCCCGCTTTCGCAGTACCATCAGCGCTAATGAGCTTAACTTCTCTGTTCGGAATGGGAAGAGGTGAACCTCATTGCATTAGTCACCGTTAAGATCTTAAC
>JAIPBW010000099.1 GCA_021738505.1 Bacteroidales bacterium
TTCGGCATCTTCGTAAACCGGGTAAAATCAAGTTTATCAATAATTCTTAGCGTTCCATAGCCGCCCCTGGCACAAATAATAGCTTTTATTTCGTCATCGTCAAGCATTTCCTGCAAATCGGCCGCTCTCTCATTATCCGCGCCCGCAAAATAATTGGCTTTCGCTAATACATTTTTTCCGGTAATAACCCGAAGACCCCAGCTTTCAAAAATATTGACCGCATTTACAATACGCTCCGCGTCAATTTTTTTTGCAGGAGAAACGATAGCTATTTTATCGCCGCTTTGAAGATAGGGAGGAGTTATCATTGTTGTTTTGTTTTATCCAAAAACGCCTTTCATCACGCTACCGTCATGGCTTATAGTTTGACCAGTCACATAACGTGAATGCGGTGAAAGAAGCCAAAGTGCCAACGTAGCCATATCATCGGGTTTACCCAAACCCATCGGAGTCTTTTGCTCAAACTGCTTCCGTGCTTCCTGCTCGCTAATTCCTTCTACTTCGCTTTTTTTCCTGAAAATACGGTTTAAAGCTGCCGTATCATGATATCCCGGAGCTAAAATATTCATATTAATTCCCGAACCGGCCATTTCCTGTGAAAGGGTTTTAACAAAACCGACAACCCCAAGCCGCAGAGAATTACTAAGTACCAGGTTTTCTACAGGTTGCTTTGTCGAAATACTTTCTATATAGACAAGACGGCCATAATCATTATTTTGAAAATGTGGTAAAAGCTTTTGGGTGATTTCTATTTTCCACCTCATCAAATTGTTATAAGCATCATCCCAATCCTGCAGATTCGTTTCCAGGAAGGCTTTGGCCGGTGGTCCTCCTGAATTAATCACCGCCCCGTCAAAAACATTAGTATCAATTTCATTAGATACACTTTTGATTGTATCACTTTGAGTTATATCTCCCTGTATGGTAATGATTTGCCCCGGATATTCATTTTCAAGCTTTTGAAGTTTTTCGCGGTTTCTGGCGACAGCTATTACATTGGCTCCTTCATTTGCCAGGGCACGTGATATAGCTCCTCCAAAACCACTTGTTCCTCCTGTTACCAGGAATTGCCGGTTGGATAATTTTAGATCCATAAATTACTCCAATTCCGGTTTGACGATTTTCAACCATTCACTGATACGCTGATCGCTCATTTCATCTTCATTATCTTCATCAAGAGCTAAACCGACAAATTTATCACCAATAACTGCTTCAGAATCAGTAAAATCATAACCTTTTGTAGGCCAATAACCTATAACTTCTGCTCCGGCTTTTTCGGATTCTTCTTTCAGAATCTGCATAGCATCCACAAAATGATCAGGATACAAAACCTGGTTGCCCAGACCAAAAATGGCTACTTTTTTACCCTTTAAGTTAATTTTCTTTTCTTCAACATCATGGAAAAAACGATCCCATTCATTGTTAGAATCGGCATCCTCCCAGTTTTCTGCTCCAACAGTGGAGCAACCGAGAATAAAATGATCGTAAGCCATAAGATTTTGAACGTCGAAATTGGAAATTTCGATAACATCCAGCTGGGCTCCGTCATAAAGTTTTTCGACGCGTTTGGCGGCAACTTCAACGCTTCCGCCCTTAGGTGCATACAAGAGTGCTACTTTGCTCATTATTTTCGTTGTTTAGGGTTGGACTAACAAAAATAACAAAAGTTCTGAGAAAGTAGACTAAAATCCATAAATTGTAAAACCACCATCGACAGCAATAGTTTGGCCGGTAATGTAGCCTGCCGCAGGCATACATAAAAAAGCAATGGTAGCCGCCACTTCTTCCGGTTTCCCAATTCGCCCGGCGGGTGTATGACTAATCACTTCCTCTTTGTATTCCGGGTCTTTGAGTACCTGGTTAGCCAAAGGAGTATCTATATACCACGGAGCAACAGCATTTACACGTATATTATCCATAGCCCATTCGACGGCAAGATTCCTGGTAAGTTGATTTAATGCGGCCTTGCTCATCCCATAAAGTACACCTGTGCGTAAATGAGTTAAACCGGCTGTTGAGGAAACATTAATCACAGAGCTATATTCATCTTCCCCTTCTTTTTTAAGATGAGGATACAAAAGCTTCGTAAGATCGAAGGCAGAAAGGAGGTTCGTTTCCATGATCCTATTAAACTCAATGTCCAGGTATTTTTCGGCCGGCTTGCGAACATTGGTTCCGACATTATTTATCAAAATATCGAGTTTACCATCCCAAATATTTTCAACTTTTAACCGGATAATCTTTCTTTCGTCACTGTTGGAAACATCCGCAGATAATCCATACAAAGGCAAATTAAACTGTGAAGCATCATCCAGTTTTTCGCGGATATCATTTTGAGTCCTGGCCACCATTAAAACCTCCGCTCCAAAATTCAACAACTGTTCAACTACAGCTTCTCCAATGCCTTTGGTTCCACCGGTAACCAGGACTTTTTTACCTTTCAGAGACCACAGTGAACGAATATCCATTATTTGATAATTTTAAGGTCTTTCGACATTTTGAGCATCTTATCGATTGGCTTTCTGGCTTTTTCAATAACATCATCGGATAGCTCAATCTCCGGTTTCTCATTTTTAAGACAAAGATAAAGCTTTTCCATGGTATTTTTTTTCATGTGCGGACAATCATTGCATGCACAGGTTTCATCGGAAGGAACTACCATAAATTCTTTATCCGGTGAATCTTTTTGCATTTGATGCAGTAAGCCTGTTTCGGTAGCTACAATATATTTTTTTCCATCATCGTTTTTCGTAAACTTCAGCATTTCTGAAGTAGAACCAACAAAGTCAGCAGCCTGCAAAACCGGTCCTTTACATTCGGGATGAGCTACCAGCTTAGCATCACTATGTTCTCGCTGCATTTTCAGAATTTTTTCCGCATTCAGAATATCATGCACTTCACATGTTCCCTCCCACAAAAGCATATTGCGTCCTGTAATATTATTTATATAAGCTCCCAGGTTTTTATCCGGAGCAAAAATAATTTTCTGATCTTCGGGAAGAGCTTCAATCAATTTCACGGCATTCCCTGAAGTAACGACGAGATCGGTCATCGTTTTTACGGCGGCTGTGCAATTGACATACGATATCACCATATGATCCGGATACTTGTTAACAAATTTTTCAAACTCATCAGCGGGGGCTGATTCGGCTAATGAACATCCTGCCGTTTCATCCGGAAGTAGCACTTTTTTTTCAGGATTAATTATTTTAGCTGTCTCTGCCATAAAATGAACACCGGCAAAAATAATTATATCGGCATCAGCTTGTTCAGCTTTTCTGGCTAATCCTAAACTATCCCCCACATAATCGGCAATTTCCTGTATTTCGGACACTTGATAATAATGAGCCAATAAAACGGCATTCTTTTCTTTTTTAAGCCTATTAATCTCCGAAACATAATCCGTTTTATGAACTTCTGTATTTTTTAACATCATATATATTCAATATTCTTTTTTTTAAAAATTAAAGCAGGATAATGATGTCCTGTTAACTGTGTGTATATTTTTATGCAAAGATATTTTGAAAATTCATTTTTTAATTAATTTAAACATTTTTTTCAATGTTTTAAACAACGTAAATCATTCTCAGTAAATCATTATGTCTTATATTTAACACCATGTTAATTGTGATGTTTTTTAAAAACTTTAAATGGAATATGTAGTAAAAAGTAGTTAATTAAATTTGAAAAACGTTTAATAAATAGGATAATTTAAGCAGATTGATTGTTGAAAAAGTGTCTTTGTTTAAAAGTCCACAATCTTTTTAAATATTTTTGACATTATTATTAAAGATTTTCACAACTCTTGTTTATAACTCACAAAGTATTGAAAATAAGCGATAAAATTTTTTTATTTTGTAATTTGAAATAATAAATAATTGTTTTGAAGAACTTTAATGATTCAGGAAAAACAGCTTAAAACCAAAAATTATTAACATTATGTATGATAAGGACAAAATCATTCTTATAGGCAGTGACCACGGTGGATTTGAGGTAAAACAACATATTGTCGGAAAGTTGGAAGCAGAAGGTTATAAAGTAAAGGACTATGGTACGGATTCGGAAGAGAGTGTCGATTATCCGGATTATATTCATCCTGTAGCTCATGGGATAAATACAGGTCAGTATGAAAGGGGAATTATTCTTTGTGGGTCCGGTAATGGGGCACAAATGACAGCTAACAAATATCGTTATGTAAGAGCTGGTTTGGCATGGAATAATGAGATTGCTAAACTGGCACGTCAACATAACGATGCTAATATTCTTGCTCTTCCGGGAAGATTTATAAGTAAAGAAGATGCCTGGCAACTGGTTCTGACATTTTTAGAAACCGATTTTGAAGGTGAAAGGCATCAACGCCGTGTTGAAAAAATGGATAATATCAAACATTAAAAGAAAATTCCCAGCCAGTTTGGTTCTTACAAAAACACCCCGATTTCGTATCAGGGTGTTTATTTTTAAAAATGAAGTAAACAAATTGTTTATAATTTATCGCTAAGCTCTATATTAAGCTCAATGTCATCATAAATCATATTGTCTCCAAGGTCATCAAAAAATGAATCCGACCCATACCGTATGTTATACTTTGAACGATCGAAGGTTATATCGGCAGAACCGACATAAGATTTTTTATCGGTATTAAAATTCGCATCAAATTCAACAGGATGAGTCGTCCCCTTGATAGTTAAATCCCCTTCAATATAGTATTTATTTCTTTTAGAGCTTTTCACGACTGATGTCGATTTAAAATGAGCTTCAGTATATTTTTCTACATGGAAGAAATCATCCGAACGTAAATGACCTTCCAGCTTTTTCTTTGAACTTTTGTCTTCAATATCCTGGTTAGAAATGGTGGTCATGTCTATGGTCACATTAATGTTTTTTAACTCACCATCCTCTACTGCAAGGGTTCCTTCCTTGATGGAAATGGTTCCATGATGTTCTTTACCTGTAACTTTTTTACCTTTCCAGATTATTTCGCCGGAATTTTTATCAAGCTTGATTTCTGTGGTTTGAGCCTGATTAATAATAGTTAAGCCGAATATGAATAATAATCCACTAATTAGATACTTAAAATACTTCATAGTTTATAAATTTAATTGATTATACAATAATTGAATTTGCAACTAATGACAATGTTTATTCATTTTTGTTCAAATTTTGAATGATTTGTTTGATAACATCTTTGGAAGACACGAGTTCGGTCTGGGAAATTCCTTCAGTAGCTAATGTAGTAGCCTTTGTAGCAACTTCTGTCAAAGCGGGTTTTAGGTCTTTGGCTTTATTCGTCAGATAAACCAATTTGATTCGGCGATCATTTTCGGAAGGGATTCTAACTAACAGGTTTTCTTTTTCCATGCTATCAATAAGACGGGTAATACTGGCCCTGTCTTTTCCCTGGCAAGTGGCAAGTTCGTATTGGCACTGTCCATCTTTGGCCCATAAGCTTACAAGGATGTTAAATTGTTCGGGGGTAATATTAAAGCCTTCTGAATCCAAAGCATTGGCTAAAGCTTTTTTCATTAGTTTATCCGCTATATTTATCAGATGTGACCAGGATTCTTCGAGTATGTATTCTTGCTTATGAGACAAAATAAAGATTGTTTATGCAATTGTTTACTCTACAACGAAATTTTCGCCTATCTGTTTAACGCTTACTTAACTTTTTAATAAGGTTGTGTTCTGTTTATTAGAATAATTGAATTGATTGTGTGGTATTTTTTAACTTTGCGTCAAATTTTATATACATGGATAGCAAGCTTTATATTCATAATTCGCTAACAAGAAAAAAGGAAGCGTTCAAGCCGCTCAACTCTCCCCAGGCAGGTATGTATGTTTGTGGCCCGACTGTGTATGGTGATGCTCACCTGGGCCATGCGCGTCCTGCAATTACTTTTGATTTGGTCTTCCGATATCTGTTACATCTGGGGTATAAGGTACGCTATGTAAGAAATATAACGGATGTAGGTCATCTTGAAGATGATGCCGATGAAGGGGAAGATAAAATAGGTAAAAAGGCCAGGCTGGAAAAGCTGGAACCTATGGAAATAGCCCACTTTTATTCGGACAGATATCATCGCAATATGGACCAGATGAATGTTAAAGTGCCTTCTATCGAACCCCAGGCCTCAGGACATATCATTGAACAAATCGAAATGGTGAAGCAAATTATTGATGCGGGTTATGGCTATGAGGTAAATAGTTCTGTTTATTTTGATGTACAGAAATATCAAAATGATACAAAGAAATACGGTGAGCTTTCGGGGCGTGTTTTAGAAGAATTAAAAGCAAATACCAGGGAACTGGAAGGACAAGACGAAAAGAAAAACCCATTTGATTTTGCGATATGGAAAAATGCAGCCCCGGAACATATTATGCGCTGGCCTTCTCCGTGGGGGCAAGGTTTTCCCGGATGGCATATGGAATGCTCGGCCATGAGCACCAAATATTTGGGAGAAAAATTCGATATACACGGAGGAGGAATGGATTTGCTCTTCCCGCACCACGAATCGGAAATTGCCCAATCTGTTGCTGCTAACGGGAATGAGCCGGCCCAGTACTGGATGCACAACAACATGGTAACCATCAATGGGCAGAAGATGGGGAAATCACTGGGAAATTTCATTACCCTTAACAAGCTTTTTAATGGAGAGCATAATTTGCTGGAGCGGCCTTATTCGCCCATGACCATACGCTTTTTTATGCTACAGGCGCATTACAGGTCTACTATCGATTTTTCGAATGAAGCTCTCAATGCCGCAGAAAAAGGGTTTAAAAGATTGATGAAAACCCTGGATACCCTTGAAAAAATTCAACCTGCTAACGAAAGCACCGTATCTTTTAAAGAGCTGGAAAAAAAGTGCTATGAGGCTTTGAATGACGATTTTAACAGCCCGGTGGCAATTTCTCAGCTTTTTGAAGCTTCACGAATTATCAATTCCTTAAAAGATGGTTCTGAAAAAATAGCTAAGAAGGATTTGGATGATCTGAAAGCCTTTTTTAAATCCTTTACTGTTGATGTTTTGGGCTTAGAACCCGAAGAAAAGGTTAAGGAAAAGAATGATGAATTACTTAGCAGAGTTATAGAAAATATTCTGCAGGTAAGGCAGGAAGCTAAGCAAAACAAGGATTTTCAAACCGCAGATAAAATCCGGGATGCATTGAAGGAAGCCGGAATCAGCATAAAAGACCGAAAAGACGGAGCTGATTGGAGTGTGGAGGAGTAGGAATTCTGTTTGGAGTTTGGAAGTGGGAATGTCAGTTAATTGGTTGATTGGTAATTCGTTAATTTGTATTACTTCAGGAAATTTTGGTAAAGGAAGGGCCTTAGTATGAATTTAAGGGTAAGTTCAAAAAATTTATGCTAACCGCATTACGGTAAATGAGGAGGTCTCTCAGTCGCTACGCTCCTCGAGACGACTCGCTGTGGGGGAAGGACAGAGAACCCGGCGGGCAAAAGCGGTCGGAACTTGCAGCCGCTTTTGCCCGCCGGATTCTCCCATAATCCTAACAAGGCCAAGTCGTTTCGAGCGAAGCGAGAGACCTCCCAGAGTTTTGTAATGGGGTTTGAAATCCAGCAGCTTCTTTGTATGAAACGCCTCATACTTCCAAAGAAGTGATTTTAATCGGCGGCATTTCAGCAAAGAGGGAGGCCCCCGCCCGCCCGAATGAATTCGTTCATTCAGGCGGGCCTCAGTCTGCGTCTGAGGATCTGGTTCAGAGATTTGTTGCTGACCGCATTACGGTAAATTGGGAGGCCCCTCGCTTCGCTCGGAGCGACTCTGGTATTGTGAGCAGAGTAGGAAAAAGGCCTGGAAAAAGCGCCGGAGTGGGCAGCGCTTTTTCCAG
>JAIPBW010000100.1 GCA_021738505.1 Bacteroidales bacterium
CCGGGTCTGTTCCGGTTCCATGGCTAGATCGTCATATTTGACGGACAGAATCCGGCACCCGGTCATTTTCTTTAACACAGGGATATATGTGGCCTTGTATGCATGGAGCCATTTGCTGAGCCGGGTTTGAATCGAAGCGTTTGTTTTCCAATGTTTCCCGCTGGCGGCAAAACTTTTGGCATCCTTGTGCAGCAAAACAACCATGGTGTCGTCCGGCCTTTCTTTCCAGATGGCATAGGCCCTAAAAATGTCTTTGGAAGAATCCACTACACAAGGGGTTTCCAGAGTCCCAGCGATATTGTCGTAAAGCATCCATGTGTTCCGAACCGCTTGTGTCTGGGACCTTATGACCGCGCCTGTCAACCATCCTTGATCATGGACAATAGCGCTTCTTAGTACCTTCCTGAGAATGCGGTATTTGTAGGGCATCCCGTCGGAATATTTCTCAGGTCTTAAAAATGAAATATTGAAGCAAAACGGGTCATTAATAATATCCTTGCCATATTGGCCGGACAGATTTTCAAGTATCTGGCTCCACACCGGGCACCGCCGGAAGGGCTCAAGACAGGTGCAAATGTCCTGCTTGGGCGTGCCTGTACATAGTCTGCCATCCCGGTATACCTGCCAAGGCAACCATATGAGTTCGCCGGTTGACACTACATTAGGGGCTCCTGAATAAAAACAAATATTTGATTTTATTATATTAGTATGCTATAGTATAAAATATAAATCCAAACATATTCGGCACTACCCACTCAAAACCTTGCACCTATAACGTGACCAAACATGTATAGAGACAACCAGAAGCAGCTTAAGTTTGAGAATTTCCATCTGCCTTTCGGCGGCAAGCTCAGAAGCGACAATCGCTGGGTCAGGCTTGCCAAGCTTATCCCATGGCACGAATTTGAGGATTTCTACGCCGACAGCCTTGCCGGCACCGGTATGGGCGCTCCTGCCATGTCGGTGCGGGTAGCCCTGGGTGCCCTGATTATCAAGGAACGGCTTGGCACCTCGGATGAAGAAACAGTTGAGCAGATCCGGGAAAATCCATATTTGCAATTCTTTCTGGGCTTTGAAGAATACAGGGAAGAAGCCCCTTTTCATCCGACCATGTTCGTGCACTTCAGAAAACGCCTTGGCAAGGAAGCGCTGAGAGCAATCAATGATAGCATCTCCACGAAAGCCATGAGCAGCCGGGGAAAACACGAACAGAAAGGCAAAAAGTCCTCGGGCAAAAATGATTATCAGGGGCCACCTTCTGGCACCAGCCAGGGAGGCAACCAGGGCAAATTGCTCATAGACGCCTCTTGTGCTCCGGCCGACATTACATACCCCACGGACCTGAAAATCGTCAATGAGGCCCGGGAAAAAAGCGAAGAGATCATTGATGCACTGCATGAACCCGCAAAAGGAAAAAAGAGAAAACCCCGAACCTACCGCCAAAAAGCCAGAAAGCAGTTTTTGGCTGCCGCCAAGAAGAAAAAACTCTCCAAACGCCAGCGCCGGCAGACCATGCGCCAGCAGCTGGGATACTTGAGCCGCAACCTCAAAACCATCTCCAGCCTGGCCGAGCAACACGGGCTTGGCCTTCTGGATCGCAGACAATATAAAAACCTGCTGGTCATCGAAGAGGTCCGGCGCCAGCAGAAATCCATGTTTGAAAACAAAGCCAACCGCATCGAAGACCGTATTGTCAGCATCTCCCAGCCCCATGTCCGGCCTATCAAGCGGGGCAAAGCGGGTGCTTCCACCGAGTTTGGCGCCAAGATATCTGTGAGCGTGATCAACGGATACAGCTTTGTGGACCGGCTTAGCTGGGACAGCTACAACGAGAGCGGAGATCTGATAGCCCAAGTCAAAAAATACCGCCAGCTGTTTGGGTGCTGGCCGGAATCGGTGCATGCAGACAAGATATATCGGAATCAGGATAATCGTCGATTCTGCAAAAAACATGGTATCCGGCTTTCCGGGCCGCCCCTGGGAAGGCCGCCCAAGGATGCCCAAATCAGCAGGGAGATCCGAAAACAGGTCTACCAGGATGAATTGGAACGCAATGCCGTTGAAGGCAAGTTCGGCCTGGCAAAACGCCGCTACGGGCTCGACCGGGTGATGTGCAAGCTGGCAAGCACTGCTGAAAGCGCTGTGCTGGTAACCTTCCTAGTGATGAACCTGGAAAGGTGGCTGAAGGCCATTCTTTTTTGGTTTTTTTATAATCTGCGTATCCCGAATCAAATTGAAGGCCCCCTTCAGGGTTTGCCGGGGTTATGCGTTGAAATTTGAAACAAGTTTTTCAGGAAACCCTACATTAGGAATTGACCCAATTAGCATGTCAAGCAATGTGGAGCCGGAGTGCCCTGAAGAAATTATCAGGAGGGCTTTTGTGTTTTCAGATTTCAGATAATTTAGCATATCTTACCCCTTGAGCACATATCAAATAAATACTAACAACATAAATACCAAACTATATTCTTTTTCTTTGATGTTTAAGAAGCGGCAAAAAATACATCCCGGGGATAATAACAATCAGCATTAGATAAGGTTCTCGTCCAGCAATGTTTTTCATAAGCCCTAAAAAGACAAATGCACTCACACTTAGCAGATAATAAAATTTAAACTCGGTATCGAATATGGAATATATTTTTTTAAAAAGTTGAAATAAAACAAATATAAAAATACCAAATCCCAATAAACCCCATATCGTTAATCTATACATCCAATATAAATGGGTCCACATAGCTGATTCGTATGCAAATAAACTTGTCATGCGGGAAGAAGAGGCAACTCCCAGGATCGGATTTGAAATAAATTGCTCAAAAAGATAAGGATAACGGGCGGCCCTGGCACCTACGGCAGTTGTAGAATCTAAACTCGGGTATTGAATAAAATGTGCAATCTCTGTTAACTTATAATGAATATTGGATTCTGTGTCAAAAAAAGAACTTAAGTAATAAAACATGTCTGCATACACACTTGCTGGTATTACCAAAATCACTATAATAGAAAAAACCACCATAATGGATGTTATACCAATTCTTTCGGTTCCTGCAATGGATAGAGCCAAAATTGCTAAAGCAGCAAGGATGTTTGCAAAAACCTGAGCGTGGACCAAAGTAAAAAACAGCAGCAAAAGCAATATAATTAAGTGCCTATTTGAAACAAAACGTTTTTCCTTTGATTTTGTTTTTATATAATACACCAAAACAGGTATTAAGCAGACAAGAGCCTGAGCGTATCCATATCCTGTAGCCCCCGTAAGCCTGTACACCTGGGCCTGAAAAGGGGTAGCAAACTCCCCCGATGCGGATTGCCTAACGACCATAGGATCAAGATAAAGTGCAATGTTGGTCATAAAAATAGTTATAAGTATAAAATAGAAACCCCATTTGGCTACACTTGCCAACCCTTTGTAATCCCGATGGATATAGTAATAACAAAATATGGTAAAAAAAATAAATATGGAATAGAATTCATTTAATATATTAGAACGGTGCCAATCATCCATATATTGCCAGATAGTAAATTGTAATAATCCAAGGGAAAGGACGCCATATAAAAACAAGTACTTCATCTGCTTGACTTTGAAGGCTGAAGAACGTACCAGAAAAATCCAAAGCAATGCACTAGGACCCCAGAAAAAGCGAAAACTTCCGACCACCGGCGGCAAATTGCGGGCGACCACATAAAGGCTCGTCATCATCACAGCAATTTTGATAAATAAGGGGACGCTTTGTTTGATCAATAAATTCATTTTTAGGCTTTAGTTATCGCGTCTATTCAAAATTGCCTTCCCCTTGATGGCAATGAAACATCAACGACAGAATATTTTCACAGTTGATCATACAGTAATTGAAACTTATGGATATTTTCTGGTGAAAATTTACGAACCGCTGTTCTATATCCTTTTTCTCCAAGCTGTTTTGCTCTGTCCCCGTCAGAAACCATACGGTTGATCGCCTCAGCCAGTGCCTTTGCATTATCTTTTGGCACAATTAAACCATTTTTGCCATGCTCTATTATTTCGTCCATACCTTTCACATCAGTGCCGATTGCTGGTTTTTTGTGTAGATGTGCCTCAATAACAGGACGGGAAAAATGGGGAACCGAGAAAGGAGAGACCAGACAACAGACTTCATCAAGATACTCATCTACCTTGTGAGTCAAACCGATTACAACGGCATTCGGGTGTTTGTGAATTTTTTGTATGGCTGCCCTGTTCTTTCTTCCATGACCCACGACAATTTTCAGGATTTGCTTTAAGGGGTTTCGTTTTTTATTGCTTATCTTATAATTACCCCCAAAATAAACCGTTATATCTTCATCTAAATAATCCAAAGCCTCAACCAGGGTATAAAAGCCTTTTATGTAGGCTGCCCCGCCTATGTATAAGACTTTTTTCGAAGAATAGGAACTGGCAGAAGGTGAGCTTTGCGGAACTTCTGCATAGTTATAAATAACCGTGGTCTTTTCGGGGATATTTATTCGTTTGGCATTATCTTTACTTATGGCGATTATCTGATCGGCATATTTTTTTACTTGTAACCTGAAAAACCGATAACGTAACCCGAATGTCCCCTTTGTAAGGGGCTCTTGAACATGATAAATTGTTTTTCCTTTTTTGCTTGCTGGGGATAGCCAATCAGTCAGGACGGAAGAATTAAGATGTACTGCATCACATTCAAACTTTTGTAATTCTTTGGCGGCGAAATAGTACCTGCTAAATATCCAACATATTGTCTTTTTCAGTTGCCGGTAAACTTGATACCACTTAATTTGTCCAGCGCAGGTATGCGCATAATACTCGTATATTTTCTTGTAGAAAAAACTTTTAGCTATATCGTACTCAATGTTGTTTTCTTGCAACTTTTGGCTAACTATTGAATCTTTAATTAATAAAACTTTAGCTTTATAAGCACTCTCATCCAGTGAGTTAATTATGTTTATTAGGTTTAACGGAGCCCCTCCCCAACCTGTTGCATGATGGATGTAAAGTATTTTTTTCATTTCGTACTTGAGTCGACAAAAGATTCTTGCAAAAAAGAAATGGATCTGTCTACTTCCGGTTTTAACAATTTATATAGTTCTTCATAATTAATTGCCTTTTCAAAAGCACTCTTTTTTTCCGCATCATTATAACTATCAATAATATTGTCTGAAATAGGAATAAACCTTTTTGCTAAATCGATAAATCTAGACCGCCTCTTGATGTCTGCATAATAAGCTAAAAAAGGTTTCGCAAATTTAATGCTAAAAAGCACTCCATGAAAAGAATCTGTGTAAATAAAAGCAGCATGATAAAACAAGTTAATCCACTCGACTGGCGTTGCTTGCCAATAAGTTTTATTCGTCCAGTTAAATAATTGTGGCTTATCCTCAGTTGCAATAATACTTATAACCTGAGCTTCTGGATATTTACTTTTTATTCTTTCGATTACTTTGTTATGCCCCCCATTTATTTCACTGCCCAAAATATAAACCAAGATATAACTACTCGGGTCTTCGGGTTCTTGCTGTATTAGTTCGTCAAAACCCCACAGCAGCACAGGATCAACCACGATAGGCGGTGTTTGCTTTATTAATTTATGAACAAAATCCTGAGTCTCCTTATTTCTAACGGATATTGCGTCAAATTTATTTAAAGCATTTATAAGTATATTCTTGTTTTCTGCTTGAACTGAATTAATAGCACAGCAAGGGCTATAACTTATTCTTTTACCGTTAAATTTATTTAAATGTGACAAAAAATACGAACCCAGCTTGTGCTGACCTGGATTCCAGATTTGGTCACTTCCTACAATTATTGCCTCAAACTCATCTGATATTTCAGAAAGCTCGTCATAGGAATAATGCTCTGTAAGGTTAAGGAAGTTGGTTCTAAATAGATCAAACCCGTTTTTATATTTAGAGCCAAACCGTTTTTTTTTTATTATTTTTCTAATGTGTTTTGTGGAAATATTCCGGCTGACAAGCTGTCGAGCGTAAGTTTTGTGTTTAACATTTGGGGGAATGTAATTTATAATTTTAACATTATGCCCCCAGGAAGCAAGATATTGCTGCAAACCATAGGCCTGCAGTAACCCCCCATAATTATAACCAAAGTGAAATGTTAGTATTCCTATTTTCATAAAATTTTTTTAACTTCCGTTTCAAAAAACGATACACACCATGGTTAAGTAAAAAGTAACGGTCTAATACCGGTGTCATTTGATCGTAAAATAAAGATAAGTCATCTTTCTTTAGGCAATCCTTAAACAGTCGATGTGAATAATCATTAATTTTTAAACGCATCTTAATAATTTTTCTACGTTTCCTGTTCAAGGCTGTCTTCGCAGCGGAAACTCTTTTGGGAGGATACCATTCTCCGTTCTTGTTTTTAAGCCATAGTCGATATCTTAAATCGCTCCTTTTATTTCTGAATCCACCAGCCTGACTCTTTTCAACAAGTTCAGGTGAAACCTCCTTCATTTCCAAGTTGTTCTGACGTTGAGATTCAGTAAGAATTCGATTTAAATAATGATTTCTAACAATAATTAAGGAATTTCCCTTATAGTCATCGATATATTCCTGCAACCACGCGTCTCCCACCGAGATATCGGCTAATTCACCTACAACATCATCGCAGTAATCACATGCAGGATATTTGAACATCCCATGCCCCCAGTCTGTCCCCATTTTAAATGTTGAGTTTTCAACTGTGGTGTTATCCTCGGTGCCCTTGCTATCAAAAAAAAATTCCGTTCCATATTGTGAAGCACGTTTATACTCCAGTTTTTTTCTAAAATTAATCGACTTTAGCTGATTCGGCAGTATTCCCTTTTGCCATGCTAAAAAACTGGCATAATGTTTCGACTTGAGATGACCACAAATGGGAGAAATCAAATATTCAATTCGCTGCTTAAATACTTTATCGTGCTGTTGCAAAAGTCTCAGTCCTTTGGCAAAACATGGCAATGCCACAATGGCATACTTTCCAGCGTATTTCTTAATATAGTCTAAAACAAAAGATAATTCTACAGGGTAGTATCGTGATGAAGCGCCCGCAATAATTGAGTCTTCATCGTTACTGAAAGTATATTCAAATAACAAGGAGTCTGTATTTGAAGGGGCAACGTGTACAGCTTGGGTAATGTCTCCCTTTTGCAAAAGAGTTTTTAATAACCAAGTTATTATCCCTCCAGAACTTGAATTTAATCGCATTTCATCAGCTCTGACGTGGCCTATGTAATTATTTAGAAAATAGCCTATGCTATCAAAATATTTCAGGCTATCGGAAGCAAATAACAATTTACTCAATGTATCTTCATTCTCCGAAAGCGAAGAAAAAGGACAAAGCTGTAAGACCTTTTCAGCCTCGCTTTCCATATTACTCTGCATCACAACACTATATTTGCCATATTCGTCCAAGTAGATAGTGGTATTATTGGTGGTTGTACATACTCCGCAACCTATACAATAATTTTCTCTAATGCACTCTAGTTGTTTAACATTTGATTTTGGGGTCATTTCTTTAGTAATCTATTTTTATGAGGTCTGTTTATATTGGGATTATGATTTTTTTATATAATCAATTAACCGTTTAGGATCAAACCTTTTTCCTGTTCTTTTTAATAACTTCCATATAAACGACTCGTTTCGCCCTAATAAATCGAATACTTTCTCTTTGTAATATAAATCATCAATAATCACTACTGTCCGGTTAAGTTAGACGGTTTTCATTTTAACATACTATAAACATTATAAAAATTGCAATTTAAAAGTGTTATCGATTTGAAATTTTGCGCTTCGGGCGATACACCCTCCCGCAGGGACTTTCCAAAAA
>JAIPBW010000036.1 GCA_021738505.1 Bacteroidales bacterium
GATTGTACGAAAGTACGAAAGTGCGATGAAGTGATGATGTGATGATGTGCATGGAGCAGAGAGCATGGTGCATGGTGTGAAAATAGCCGAACTGCGAGCCCTCCGGGCTGGTTGATTGAGTAATTAAGTTGATTAAGTGGAACATGGTGTTTGCTGGGCGTATAAAATCCCCTTCCCTGACAGGGTTTGCAATGAACAATAAACTATAGTTATGAATAATTGCACCATCCTGTCAGGGATGAATGAAACAGATCGTTATCCTTTCCTGTTAGTGACCCAAATTCGTGAAACCCCAACACCTCAGCCACTACATTCTCAGCGATGGCATCTACTGGCTGGAGCTGGATGCCGAACAGCGGAAGTACCGGAAGGAGATGAAGAAGTAAAGAATAGTATTATTTCCGGGTTTTCAAACTGCCTATAGCAAGGTTGAGCATCCGGAGATAAATGGGCTTATTGTAACCCGGCATTTTGGGATTTTACCATCTGATCCAGGATTATGCAGACATCTTCGATTACCTGAAGGCAAATTTTGTCCTTTTCTTTTTGCTGATTTTCTTCAAGGGGATTGTCTTTTGAAAAATCAATTTTAATGAGTTCAGCGCAGTGGCTTGTGGAGTATTTCTCTTCAATAAGATTAATAAGCGTTTGGGAATATTGCTTTACGATATCTTTTGATATTACCGGATTATCAGGGTTGTAAAGAGAAGCCCCCAAAACCATCAAAGCTCCGCTAATAGCTCCGCAGGTTTTTTGGGTGTCGGCAATCCCTCCGCCAAAAGCCGTGGCAATTTTTAAGCTCTGTGAATCACCTATTTTTGTACGATCTGAATAAGCCGCAAAAACAGATTGAGCGCAATTATAACCCTGACCGAAATAATTCATTGCCGTTTGGGTATGAGAATCCATAGATATATGTATTTCGACGTTTGAAAGAATATTTTTTATTTAAAAAAACAAATTTAATCAATCCACGTGAATTTTGTTTTGCTTTGCTTCGTGCTATATTTTTCAAAGTTAAAATTCTTATTTTAAATTAACTTTGACACACTTTTTTGAACATTCTCACTTAATCACTCAATCTAACTCAATCAACTCAATTAACTCAATCACTCCTTCCCTTCGTTCTCTAATCCCGATAGCTATCGTGACGCTAACGTCTCTGACGCCATTACTCTCGCAATATTTTCACTTATTATACCAAAATAGATTGTCTACAGCGTGAATAGTTTTATATTTGTATAATCAAAATAATGATTTTGCGATGAAAATTCACACGGTAAAAGACAAGAAAGATGCAAAAAAATTCCTTGATACGGCAAGAGAATTATATAAGAACGATGATGTCTGGGTTTGTCCTTTGGATGATGAGATAGAAGCAGTTTTTGACCCGGAACAAAACGTATTTTTTAATCACGGAGATGCTATCCGTTGGTATATGACTGATGATGAAGGAAATCTTACGGGCAGGATAGCAGCCTTTATCAATGAAAAAAAAGCATATACTTTTGATCAGCCCACAGGTGGAATGGGTTTTTTTGAGTGTATTAATGATGAACAAGCGGCATTCAAACTCTTTGATCAGGCCAGAAACTGGCTTGAAGAAAGAGGTATGGAAGCTATGGACGGTCCCATCAATTTTGGGGAGAATGATAAGTTTTGGGGGTTATTAGTGGAAGGATTTACGCATCCGGGATATGGGATGCAGTATAATCATCCGTACTACAAGACGTTTTTTGAAAATTATGGGTTTAAGCCTTATTTTAATATGTTGACGAATCATCTGAGCATGGACGTAGGTTTAAAGCCAAGATTTTTAAAAATTGCCGAAAGGGTCGTTTCTAATAAGAAGTATCAGTTTGAACATTTTGATATTAAAAATAAAGACCGCTATATAAAAGCGTTGCTGGATGTTTATAATACAGCATGGCAATCCCATGAGAACTTTCAGCCAATGACTTTTGAGGAAGTAGATGAAGCTTTTAAAATAGCCAAACCTATTATTGACCAGGAATTAGTATGGTTTGTTTTTAAAGACGGAGATCCGGCAGCTTTTTTGGTGATGTATCCCGATGTGAATATGATCCTCAAATATTTCAATGGCAAAATGAATTTATGGAATAAAATTCGGTTTTGGTATATGAAAAAACGCCATTATATGACAAGGGCACGACTGGTTATAATGGGAGTTAAACCGAAATACCAGGGATTAGGTCTTGAAAGTGGTATCTTTTATAATTTAAATGAAGTGATGAAACAAAGACCATGGATACGTGAACTGGAGCTGTCATGGGTTGGTGATTTTAATCCCAAAATGTTGGCCGTACATAAAGCCGTGGGAGGCGTGCCTGCAAAAAAACATATTACCTACAGGAAGCTATTTAATAAAGATGAGCAACAACGGTCTGCCATTATTTCGGAAGGAAAGAAAAAGAACAATGCCTAACAACCTTAAGAGATTTTATAAGGCGGATTATCGGAATATTCTCCAAGCAAATTGTTAATCCGTTGCAAGTAAATGCGTTCATCTTCAGGGGATAACTCTAATGCTTTGATTGCATTTTCAGCATCTTCCTCTATCCAGGGCAATAAGAATTTCGGGGAAGTATGTTCCGGATTATTGATGTCCAGCATAATATGCGTGACCTCATCGGCAAGGTTTTGAAAAATGGTATTTGCCTGTTTTATTTTTTCTTCATATTCCATGATTGGCCCCATTCATAGTAAAGCTGTTACAAATTTAGTATAATATTTTTACTTCTGAAGGCTCACTGAATGATTTTTATTATTTTTATAGAAACATTAAATAGTAGAAAACGGACTGCAAAGCTTAGCGAATGAAAAACACCTGCATTTTTAAGCTGTACTGTAAAATATCTCTTTATCAACAAAATATCGGTGCGTAATATGAGGCAGAAGTTAACTTGGGTTATTTTGATTATCGTTATGGTTGGAGCCCTTTTTCAAAATCTGGGAAAACTACCTTTAATTGATGATGAAGGACTGCGCGGTTTGGTAGCGCTGGATATGAAATTTCAGGGCGATTTGATTACGCCCACTACAGCAGGGGAATATTATTTTAATAAACCGCCCTTGTATAACTGGATTATCCTCTTCTTTTTTAATTTATTTGGCAGTGCAAGTGAATTTGTTTTGCGGCTACCGATGGTCCTGTCCTTGCTGGGATTTACAGCTACAATTTTTTTCTATTTGAAACGGCATTATAATAAAGAAACAGCTTTACTGACCGCCTTGTTTTTTCTCACCTCCGGTCGTATTTTGTTTTATGAATCTTTACATGGATTGATTGATATTACCTTTTCATGGGTAATTTTTCTGCAAATCATTTGTTTGTATGAGTTCTTCCGAAGAAGGAAATACCGCGAGATGTTTCTTCTTAGTTATTTATTAGCTGCCGGGGGATTTATGTTAAAAGGTTTGCCCGTAGTACCATTTCAGGGGATAACCCTTTTGGTCGTACTTGTTATGAATAAATCCTTAAAAACATTTTTTAACCGGTGGCACTTTGCCGGGATCGGTTTATTTATAGTCTTGGTAGGTAGTTATTTCTATGCTTATTATTTGAAGAATCCGGGGATGTTAGATGATTTTTTGACAACCCTTTTTCTTCAAAGCGGCTCAAGAACTTTATTTGCCAATCCTATAGGAGAAGTTTTAGGACATTTAGTTGCATATCCGTTTGAGTTAATCTTTCATTTTCTGCCCTGGTCATTATTTGTGTTATTGTTGTTTAGCCGTTCCGTTAGAAAAGATATTCGTAAAGACCGGCGACAGTGGTTTTTTGTGATGGCATTCTTCTTTAATATTTTGGTTTATTGGTTGTCGCCAATTTCTTACCCAAGGTACATCTTAATGCTGGTTCCATTAGGACTGACACCACTTGTAGACCAATTTGTGCGGCAGGAATATAAACTTGTGGAAAAAATCTCTTCCTGGTTTTTGTGGGTGATTTCAGGAGTCATCATCCTGGCCATTCCGGCAGTTATGATCTTTAATTTTCTGAAGGATTTTCAGAATGTTCCGGGCTTGCTTGTTAAGACAATCGGCATTATTTTAATCCTTACCGGGTTGATGTACAAATATTTCAGAAACCCATCACTGCAAGTATACATTATTGTGCTGGTGATGCTTGTGGGCAGGATAGGTTATAATTCTATTGTTAGTATGGAACGCCATCAGAGTAATATGAATGTTGTGGTGGATGAATCGCGGAAAGTTGCTGAAATCTCGAAAGGACAGCCTTTGTATAGTTTTTTTGATCCGGAAATAAATACGATAGATTATCACGGGAGAATAAAGCATAGATATACAGCGCACTTTTACCTTCAGCGTTTTAAGCAAGATCTGATACCCATTAGAACAACTTTTGAATCCAAAGGATTCTATTTAATTACCCAAAAACATCTTGACAAATATGATGTTGATCTATATGCGAAATATGAATATCATCCCGGTTACAGATTAAAGTATCTGGTGAAAAAGAAACAAAAATTTGCATTTTAGTTTATGAGTGATTTTGTTATAGGAGACATACACGGTTGTAGTAAGACAACACAAAAACTAGTAAAGGATGTTTTGCGCCCAGCACCTTCCGACAGATTGATATTTGTTGGCGATTATATTGATCGTGGTCCCGACAGTAGGGGTGTAATCGATTTTATACTGGAATTACAACAGTATGCATCGTTTGAAGTTATTGCCCTTCGCGGGAATCATGAACAGATGTTACTCAATGCGATGAAAAATCCGGAAGAAATGGGTTTATGGTTGATGAATCACGGAGACACTACACTGGCCAGCTATGGCTTGCAGATTAATTATGATAATCCCGCAGAAACTTTTACAGATTTCCCCAAAGAACATTATAAATTTTTAGAACAAACCGCATTCTATTTCGAAGGGGAGAATTATATCGCTGTTCATGCCGGGTTTGACTTTAACAGAGCAGATTTTAAAGAAGATGTTCATTCCATGTTGTGGACGCGCGAGATGGTGCCGGATTTAACAAAAACAGATGGGAAAATTATTGTTCACGGACATACGCCATTTCCGTTGGATAGAATTGAAAATCAGATTATGAATAAAGATAAGGCGATTAACGTGGACAATGGATGTAAGTTTAAAGAGATGCCTGGTTTTGGCCATTTACTGGCTTATGAGCCTGCAAAACAAAAGCTTTTTATGCAGGCAAATGTAGATTAAGACGTTAAAAATAAAATATCATGATAGTCAATACTTATTGTAGTTTGTTGACCATCATGGATACCATAATGATCTGCTTCCTGAATTTTAATTAGTCCTAAAGCACTTTCCAGCCACATCTGCCCCGAGGGTCTTTGGATTAATGTTCCTGTGATCTGGAGTTTTCCACTTTGTTTTCCGGGTTTAATGTTTTTTGAGTTAAAAGCGATGTAAGCATAAGCTGAAGGATTGTACTTTTCCGGAATTTCAAGTCCATTAAGAGGAAGGATATTTTCGTAATCCAGAAATGAGGCCGTGAAGTAATTACCGGGATTTTTTATTAGCTCACGAGGGCTGCAAAATTGAGTGAGTTCTCCGTTTTGCATTATCCCGGTTTTATCAGCCAGGTTGATGGCTTCATGAACATCATGGGTGACATGGATGATTGTTTGGCCCTGTTGGTTTAGCCGGAAAAGAATACGGATTAGCTCATTTTTCACCGGTTTATCCAAAGAAGTCAGCGGCTCATCCAATAGCAAAACATCCGGTTTGGTAGCTAAGGCGCGCGCCAGAGCAACACGCTGTTTCTCACCTCCTGACAAGTGATAAATCTTTTTTGTTAAATGGTTTGTAATTGAAAACTGACTGGCTAAATCTTTAATGATCGCTTGTTTATTTTTGTCTCTGATGGCAAAACCTATGTTTTCTGCTACATTAAGATGAGGAAATAAGGCAAGTTCCTGGAACAATAAGGTGAAGGGTCTTTTGTCTGCAGAGTATTGTGTTAAATTCTTGTCGTTTAGGAGTATGTTTCCTCCCTTGGGTTTTCGATGACCTGCCAGTGTTTCCAGTAACATGGTTTTACCTGCTCCGGAAGGTCCGGCCAGAACAACATATTCCCCCGGAGCTATTGAAAAAGAGATGTTTTTTAGCCGGAAGCTATCCGTATGAACCGATATATTTTCAACTTTCAACATATTTCTTTCGTGTTGCAAACCATCGTAATAAAATGAAAACAGCTAATGCTATCAAAACAAATAAAGCGGCAATAGGACGGGCATGATCAAGACCGAAAGCGCCAAAACGTTCAAAGATCAATGTTGGGATGGTTAATGGATGATAGGCAATGATCACAACAGCTCCAAATTCACTCATTCCCCGGGCAAACATCATGATCATTCCGTTTATTATGCTATGCCTGGCAAGCGGTAGCGATACTTTAAAAAATGTTCTTCCCGGAGAAAGGCCTAACGACATGGATGTCTTTTCATAGCTGACCGGGATCATCTCAAAGCCCTGCCGGGCTGCATTTATTAAAAAGGGAACGCTGACAAATGCCATTGCCATGGCGATACCTGCATGCGTACCTATAAATGAAAGTCCCAGGCTTTCGAGTGTGCTTCCTAAGGTCGTTTTGGGAGAAACAACTGTTAACAACGCAATGCCTGCTGCCGTGTGCGGGATAACCACAGGCAGGTCTATCATTCCCTGAATGAAATTTTTGAGCATGAATTTTTTCCGTGCTAAAAGCCAGGCCAGCGGAATTCCGGGAACAGCAAACAAAACAGTTGCCATAAAGGCCATGGACAAGGTAGTCTTTATGGAACTTATCGTTTCACTATCCGAAGCAGCCCGTGTGTATTCACTTAAATCTGGCCCTAACAGCAAAGATACCAGGGGAGCAGCTAAAAACAACAGTACTACTCCTGATAAAACCATGAATATTTGTTGCTGTATGCCTCGCTTCATTTTACGTGAATTTTATGCTGTGTAATTCCCGCCTGTTGCCTATAGTTTTTGATAAGCAGTTTTATACAGGAAAAACAAAGGTAAACTTTTTTCTTGTTTCTGGCCTTGGATAGGGGAAAATTAAGGTCTGCATCCAATAACTTGTTAAACCTGGTAATGGATTTCAAGGCGATTCTGTTAGAGAACTAATCTTATTGGATGATTTCTTTTCCTTTGGGGCTGTGAAGCAGGTCTAGAAATTTTCGTGCATTATCCGGATTCGGAGCCTCTTTCAACAAGCAATATCCATAAACCATGGAATTACCTTTGATTTGAAGCGTGTCACCGGGTGAGCTTCCCCGGACATTAACCTGTACCTTATTATACACATCCTGCAAAGAAACTTTTGAAAGATTAACGGTATCACTTAAAGCTATCCATTGTAAATTGTGTTGCCGCGCCACCGATTCATAAATAAAAATATAATCTATGGTATGTGTTTCGAGCAATGCCAGTAAATCTGTTTCTTTTGGACGGATATATTTGTTGTCTTTGTTGCGGAGCTTGTTTACAAAACTCTCAGACGACAAGTGTTTTTCCTGAAGCTTCATTGTCAGGATACTTCGATACCCACACGGGTCTATATCCGGATTGGAGCGGCCATATTTTATTTCTTTATTTAACAGTATCTTAGGCCAGTTTTGCCTGTTGATAGAATCTCTGCCTTTTGATTTATTATGATAAGCCAGAACCATTTCATTGGTGGTGAAAGCTATGGCCGTATCGGTGTATTCAGGAATAAGAAATTCTTTGATAATACGAATATCAGCTGAAGCCATGATATCGGCTTTACGATTTAATTCCGTGATCTTTCTGGCACACGCTATGCTGCCTGCTGCTTCTAGTTTTACATCTATATCCGGATTTTGTTGCTCGTATAAGTCAGCCAGTTCCTGAAATGGAACACTTAAGCTTCCGGCATGAAAAATAATGAGCTCCTGATCATGATCAGAACAGGATGAAATGAAGCAAATAAATAACAATGCCGGTATTAGTTGTTTCGTTTTACTCAGCCAGTTGAAGGCGAACGGTTGTTCCTTTATTAATTTCACTGTCGATTTTTAGGTTTACATTAATTTTGTCCAGTAATTCTTTAACCAATTGAAGGCCAATGCCGCTGCCTTGTTCATTTGATGTTCCTAAAGAAGGACTGTTGGCCCCGGAGAATAAAGACTCCAGCTTTTCGCGGGGGATACCTGTTCCGGAGTCTGAAATAACGATCTCCCCGTCGGAGTATTGGATTTTGATCTCTCCTTGTTCTCCGGTAAACTTAATAGCATTACTTAGGAAATTACGCAGAGCGATTAGTAAGATATGCTTGTTGGTCTTTAAGGTTACATTATCCGGTACTTTATTCTTTATGGCAATTCTTTTTTCTTCGGTTTGATCTTTGAATTCCTGAACTACTTTGTTAATTAGATTATATAGTTCTATGTCTTTTACATGATCTTCAGTGGTTCTTTTTGCCCGGATAAACTCCATCAACTCTTCTGTTATTTTCAAGGCTTGATTTGCGGAGTCACTGATGATATTTGAGTATTCATCGATATCTTCTTTATTATTAGCGTGTAAAGCATCCTGCAACAGTTCGGTAAAGCTAACAATATTGGACAATGGTGACCTTAGATCATGAAAGATAGTTGAGAAAAGTTGTTCTTTTAGTTCAATTTGTTCTGAAAGGGTATTGATCAGGCTTTGCTGGTTTTTTTCAATGTTTTTCTGGTGTGTGATATCAAAAACAATTCCTGCCAGAAATAGCGGTTTCCCGGACTTATCCCTTTTGGTAATTTTACCCCGGTCATAATAATGTTTCCATTCCCCATTTTTTGTTTGAATCCGGTATTCTACCTCGTAAACATCAGTTTTTCCTGATAAATGGTCGCGCATATTTTGCATGACCCGGTCATAATCATCCGGGTGCAATTTATCTGTGTAGAATTCATGCCCTGCATTTTTTGGGATTTCATCGAGATCGTAGCCTAAGTTTGTGGCTTTTCTCGGGTTGAAGTCGACCACATTCGAAGGCACATCCCAAAACCATTGCCCTAAATTTCCTATCCATGGAAAATTGAGGTCTTCCGTATTTTCTTTGTTTTTCTGATACTCTTCAATAAAGCGATCTTTCGACTTCAATAAATTGATCAGTTCGTCTTTATTCAGGTCTTTATAGTCCATAGTTTGTGTGAAGTTAAATTATGCAACAAATATAATAGTGTTTACTATCGAATAGCAAAAAAAAGGTAAAAGCTGTTAAAAAACAGCCTTTACCTTTTGATAGTTGTCTTTTTATTTTATTGATTTATTTATCCGCTTCTCCGGATTTATCAGGGAATTCAGGAATTTCCGGTAATTCTTTATATTCTCCTTCTTTTAGTTTTTCCAGAGCAACTTCAATTGCTTTTTGTAGTTGTTTGTCTTTTCCCCGGAATTCTTTATGAGGGTCGTTATGAACTTCAATATCCGGTTCCACACCATGACCTTCAATGATCCATTTGCTTTCTTCTGCGGAATACGAAGCATATTCGGGTTTTCTCATATCCGCTCCGTCGATGAAAGGCAATGAACCTCTGATGCCGACAACACCACCCCAGGAACGTTCACCAATTACCGTTCCCATATCGTGTTTTTTGAATGCGAAAGGAAACAGGTCTCCGTCAGAAGCGGAGTATTTGTCAATAAGCAATACTTTGGGTCCAAGCATCATTTTTGATGGCGTATGGCTTGGGATTTCCACATTTCTGGCCATATTCGCTCTGGTGATTTCCCGTTTTAAACGCTCGATTAGCATAGGAGATACGTTGCCGCCTCCGTTGCCACGGTCATCAATGATTAAAGCCTTTTTGTTTAACTGAGGATAGAAATATTTGACAAATTCATTCAAGCCTTGAGTTATCATATTGGGTACATGAATGTAGCCTACTTGTCCGTCAGTGGCTTCGTTTACTTTTTCAATATTGTCTCTTACCCAATTAAAGTAATAAAGGTTAGACTCATCTTTTATTGGCTCAACAAGCACTTTACGGCTTCCATCCGTAGAGGGCTCATCATTGACCTGCAACTCCACCGGATTTCCTGTTTTATTGATCAGTTCTTTGTAAATGTTATCTGTTTCTTCTAAAGAATTGCCATTGACAGATAAAATATAATCACCTTCCTGTAGATTTACGCCGATTTCTGTGAGGGGAGAACGGGTGTTTTTGCGCCAGTTTTCTCCCTGTAGCAGATTTGTGATCGTAAAATATCCGGATTCATCTTTTTCAAATTCGGCCCCAAGCAATCCTGTATATACTTTATCTACTTTCTGGCGGTCTCCACCGTTCACATAAGCATGTCCCACATTTAACTCGCCAATCATCTCGCCAATAATATAATTCAGATCGTGACGATTGCGGGCATGTTTAACAAGGGGTTTGTATTTGTCATGAACCGACTGCCAGTCTACACCATGTAATCCGGGATCATAAAAGAAGTCCCGCATTTGACGCCAGCTCTCCTCAAATATTTGTGCCCATTCCGCACGTTTGTCAACAAGCACTTCCATCCCGGACATATCAAGTTTGTCTTTAAGCTTGATTTCTGACGAAGGCAAGTCAATTACAGCATAATTCTTCCCCTTTTTAACAAGCATTTTTTTACCGTTGCTTGATATGGAAAAACTCATACTGTTGCCTAATTTTTGTTCCTTTTTATTTTCTATATCAAACATTTTTAAAGAAACATGTTTGTCACTGTATGATTTCTCATTGTAGTAAAGTTTTCCTTCTACTGAAGATAAATTTCCATAATTGGATGCTTCAACAGGTAAGACAGTAATCCGATCTTTTATGCCTTCTATGTCAACCTGTATGTCTTTTCCTTCTTGTTTGTCTTTTTCTTCGTCTTCGGAATTTACTTCATCATTTTCGGGAGCAAATGGGGAAGGAGTGTCCTCAGCAAGTGTAATTAGATAGATCTTTGACATATCGCGATAGGCATGGTTCCATTCTGTTTCACTGTAAATTGGATCAAAAGACCGTTTGGAAGTAAAAAAGAGATATTTACCATTTGCACTAAACTCCGGTGAAGACGAATGATACCAGGTGTCGGTTAATTCATGGGTTTCATCATTTTCCAGATCATAAATAAATAATTGATCCAGATCATTATTCGCCCGTTTGCTATAAGAAATCCATTTGCTATCCGGTGACCAGTCAAAGTTGGTAATTTCCCATTTCTTAGAATGAGCTACTTCTGTTATTTCCTTTGATTCAATATTTACATAACGAAGTCTCATTTTTTTGTCATTCCAGAGTAGTTTTTTACTGTCGGGAGACCATTGCAGTTTGAACTTATAGGTTTCTGCTTCTTCTGTTAACGCAATAGATTCTGTGCTTCCGTCCTGGCTGACAATATAGATTTCATATTCGCCACTTTTGTCTGAAAGATATGCAATATGCTTGCCGTCCGGCGACCATACTGCATTGCGATCGTGGGCACCTGGTGTTTGCGTCAGGTTGCGGGTGAAGCCCTTATTGGCCGGAACGGTAAAAATATCACCCCGAGCGCCGAAAACAACGCGTTTTCCATCCGGTGCAATATTGGCACTGTTGATATATTCAGAGGCATCAACCCATTCTTTGCGCCCGGTTTCCCGGTCGTCTTTTATGTGGATGTCTAATCTTTCGTAATTTTCATCTTCAAGGTCTAAGCGATAGATATAACCGCCGTTTTCAAAAACAATAGCGTTTTCTCCGATTGCCGGAAATTTAACATCGTATTTCGTAAAGTCTGTAACTTTTCTCACTTCTTCGGTTTCCCGATCATAAGCAAATATATTCATGGTGCGGTCACGGTCGGAGGCAAAATAAATTGTATTTCCGTGCCACATGGGAATAATATCCTGAGCGGGGTTGTCTGTGATCTTTTGTGATTCCTGAGTCTCGAAGTCATAAATCCAAATGTCGTCGGCCATGCCGCCTTTGTAGTACTTCCATGTGCGGAACTCCCGGAAAACCTGGTTGTAGGCCATTTTTGATCCATCATCATTAAATGAAAGAAACCCTCCTTCTGATAAGGGTAGTTGTTCCTCCATGCCTCCCTCGGCAGAAATACTGTAAAGCTGACCCACAAAGGCATTAAATGATTTTTTCCGTGACCGGAACACAATTTCTTCTCCATTGGGTTTCCAGTCCATGACAATATTGTTTGGTCCCATACGATCCGAAACTTCATCACGGTTTAGTGTGGCCGTATACGAAAGACGGGTGGGTTCACTTCCGTCAGACTTCATGAGATATACTTCGGTATTACCGTCATATTGACCGGTAAACGCTAACTGTTTCCCATCTGGTGAAAACCGCGGAAACATTTCGTAGCCTTCGTCAGTTGTGATTTTTCGGGCTGTACCGCCATTCTCGTCTACCAGATACAGATCGCCTGCATAACTGAATGCAATCTGTCCATCGCTGATGTCAGGAAAGCGCAGCAAACGTGTACTTTCCTGAGACAATAGGAAAAGCGGCAATAATGCTAATACTAATGTTCGTGTTAAATTCTTCATAAATTGATAAATTTTGGGTTGAATGAATTTTTATTATTTAAGCTATAACTATTCTATATTAGGAGAATGTGATTAAAACCAAATCTGAATAGCAATCAAACACATTTGCTCCGAAAAATGTTTTTGTTATGCTTGTATCTTTTTGTCTGAGAATAATTTTCAATCTCATGGTTTTTCCTTACCTGCCATTGTGATCAAAACTCAAAGATACTAAAATTTAACGAATATCGGCTTTTACATGCTGTTTCTTTGGTTTTACCAGAGGCTAAGAAAAATAGAATTGTTGCGGTTCTATTTTATCCTATATGTTACAAAAAAAAATATAAGGAAATTATTTGCGTTATGAACAAATGTTCATTATCTTTGCAGAAACAATTTTGATTTATGCCAAGACCAAAACGCAAGCGAAAAATGATGGATCCTCCACGAGTTAGGGGATATAGGCCATTTGGCGGGGCTGATAAGGATGATAATCCGGTTAAATTGCTCTATGAGGAATACGAGGCTTTACGCCTTGCGGATTATAAAAACTTGTCGCAAATGGAAGCAGCAAAGATTATGGATGTTTCAAGGCCTACATTTACCAGGATTTATGACCGGGCCTTGAAAAAGTTAGCCAAAGCTTTGAATGAAAGTCGTTCTTTTATTATTGAGGGAGGAAATGTTCATTTTGATGATCAGTGGTATCGATGCTTTGATTGTCACTCGGTGTTTAAAACCAACCGGAAAGAACGAAAGAATTGCGCCATTTGTGATTCTGACAATATTCAACATATTAATGCGACCATGGAAAAGACAGATGAAAGTGTAGATTTTTGTATATGTGAAAACTGTGGTTATGAACTTGAACATGAAAAAGGCACTCCCTGCAGAGATTTGGTTTGTCCGGAGTGTAATAATAAAATGAATAAAGAAATATCAAAATAAACTGAACATAAACAATAGCCATCCGGCAATAAGTTTATTTACGAATGGAAATTTAAATTTATGAAGATAGCAGTAGCTGTAAAAGATGAAAAGTTAAGTTCACCACTGGAATATCATTTCGGCAAGGCTCCTTATTTTGCCGTGATAGATGATAATGACGGATCGATTGAATTTATAAAAAACAAGTATGAAGAAGAGCCTGCTGCTAAGGGAATCATGGTTGCCGGTTTTTTGTCTGAAAAAGGAGTAAAGAAGATATATGCAGGGGATTTTGGAGTAAAGGTAAAACCGACTATGGATGTTTTAGGAATAGAGATGAATAAAATAGATATTAAAAATATGAATATTACAGAATTTATTCAGCGAATTATAAAAACTTAGTTTTATGACAAATACAGCAGATATAAATAATGAGCCTGCCGGAAATTTTCGCCATAGAGGGCGAAATACGGATAAAGCAATGGGAAAAGGCGAAAGGCGCGGCCACACTCAGGGTAAACCGGGTGGTCGGAGAAAGAGTAATAACCGGTTTATTGCGATCAGTGCTGAGAATAAGGATGTAAATAGCAAGATGGATGCACGCTTTGGAAGGTGTAATTACTTTTTGATTTTTAATCCGGAAAATAATAATCTGGAATTTATTGATAATCCCGGTAAGCATGCTTCTGGTGGTGCAGGGCCAATGGCTGCGGAGTTATTGGTAAATAAAGGAGTGGGTAAAATCTTGTCGGGAGATTTTGGTCCCAAAGCTGCAGAGGCACTTGAAGCAATGAATGTGGAAATGGTTACGCTTCAGGATACAGAACAGACGCTCGAGTCACTAATTCAAAAAATTCAATAACTATAAAAAACGTTTAGCTATGCCAAATTTAGACAAATCCGGGCCAATGGGAGAAGGCCCAATGACAGGACGCAAACAGGGACGTTGCAATCCCAAAAATAAAGGACTTACTAAAGAAGAAATATTGCAACAAGAAGAAAATCAGCAAAATCCACCTGTCCGCGGATTGGGGCTAGGCCTCGGATTACGCAGAAGAGGACGCAGAGGCCCCGGACGCGGAGGTGCAGGAAGAGGACGCTGGTAAATTCAATCAATGTATGTAAAATAGGTTCTCCCCGGCCGGCATTAGGTCGGGGAGAACTTTTAATTAAAGATATAAAAAAGATGAAGAAAGTAGCTGTACCGACTATCGATGGAAATTTATGCACTCATTTTGGCCATTGTCAAAAGTTTGCTGTTATCACCATTGATAATAACCAAATTATAGAAGAAATAATGGTAATACCGCCCCGGCATGAACCGGGCGTCTATCCTCGCTGGTTAAAAGACCAGGGCGTTTCGGAAGTGATAACAGGTGGCCTGGGGCAGAAAGCGAAAGCTATTTTTGACCAGAATGATATAAAGGTGCATATAGGAGTGAATAGTAAGCCGCCTCGTGAAGCCGTGGAAGAACTTCTGGAAGGCCAATTAAGCACAGGAGATAATCAATGCGGTCATTAATAAAGGTTTTCTAAAAAACCAGGTAGGCTAATATTATTGTGTGTTTTTTAAAGGTTAGTTGTTTGTAAAATACAGCATTTACTAAATCTTTAGCACATCATCTACGTTTGCTGGGGCTAGTGGCCTGCCGGCCGGCGGAGTGCTTTAGCTTGCCGTCTTATTGATGATGCACTGAAGATTTTTTAGCAAACTTTAATAAAAATAGTATAAGAATGAAAATTGCGGTAGCCAGCGGTAAAGGCGGAACAGGGAAGACAACGGTAGCTGTTAATCTTTTTTCTGTTCTTCAAAATCAGGAAAAAGCAAGTTATGTCCTTGCCGATTGCGATGTGGAAGAACCTAATGCTCATGTTTTCCTGAAAGGAGAGCATCAAGGGAGCGAAAATGTTACAACTCCGATACCATCAATCGATAAAGATAAATGTGTTTATTGTGGCAAATGCGCTGAAATATGTGCTTTTAATGCCATAATGTTTGTTAAACCGATAAGTCACATACAAGTGTTGCCTGACTTGTGTAAAAGTTGTGGAGCGTGCACATGGGCTTGCCCTTATGATGCAATTAATGAAATTCCTAAAAAATTGGGAGTATTAAATCAGTACAAGCTGGATAAAAATAACCTTTTGGAAGGGATGCTGGATATCGGAAGTCCATTTTCTGTGCCGGTAATTAAAGAATTAAAAAAGAAGACAGAAGATTATGAGCTGGTTATTTATGATTCTCCACCCGGAACGTCTTGTCCTGTTATGGAAACAATTCATGATGTCGATTTTGTTGTAATTGTTGCCGAACCGACACCATTTGGTGTTGCTGATCTTAAATTAATGATTGAAACATTGAAGCAAATGAACAAACAAGCGGGTGTGATCATCAATCGAAGTACTTCTGATAACAATTTGATATACGATTACCTGGAGCAGGAAAACCTGCCTGTTCTGATGGAAATACCATTTGAAAGACAGCTGGCTGAACAGTATTCTAACGGATTGCTATTTGTAGAGCAAAGTGATATCTATCGTGAGAAATTTGAAAATCTCTTTGATAGTATTCACCAAAAGATCACTGGAAAGCCTTTTTATTTTAGGTGAAATGAAAAATGAAGATGTACATATTCAGAGGAAATTTTAGTAGAGTTTTATGAAGCAGGTAACAATTATTAGTGGAAAAGGAGGTACGGGTAAGACCAGCATTACGGCAGCCTTAGCTGCCAATCAGGGAAATGCTATATTTACGGATTGCGATGTGGATGCGGCAGACCTGTATTTATTACTTACCCCGAATATTCAAAAAACACATACTTTTCCCGGAGCTCCAATAGCGCAAATTGACCAGCAAAAATGCACTTCATGTGGTATTTGTGAATCTTTATGCCGTTTTGATGCTATTCAACAAAAAGATGGTGTTTTTCAGGTTGTGGAATTCAATTGCGAAGGGTGTAAACTGTGCATGCATGCCTGTCCTGCAAATGCCATTAGCATGCAGCAACCGGAGAACAGCGAATGGTACGAAAGCGATACGCGATTTGGTCCGATGATCCATGCACATCTGGGAATAGGTGAGGATCTTTCGGGAAAACTTGTGTCCCAATTGCGGGAAAGAGCACGTGAAGTAGCTAAAGAACGTAATGCCGGTCTTATATTAACTGACGGGCCTCCCGGTGTGGGTTGTCCTGTGATAGCCTCAATTACCGGCGCCGATCTGGGGGTAGTTATTACGGAGCCTACCATGTCCGGGCTAAATGATTTGAAACGTGTTGTGGATTTAGCTGAATATTTTCATATCCCGTTGAAAGTTGTCGTTAATAAATATGATCTAAATAAGTCAATGACAGATAAGATTGAAAAATATTGCCAGGAAAGTAATCTGGAATTGATAGCCCGAATACCTTATGATAAAATCTTTCTGGAAGCAATGGTTGAACAAAAAACTTTATCGGAATACGCCCCTGAAAATTCTATAAACGACATTATTCAAGATATTCATAAAGCAATTCAGTAATTGAGTTAATTCTGAGTTTTGTATTTTGTTCAAAACTCATGAGAAAGTGTAATTTTGCATAAAGAGTAAACAAGCAATTGAAATCCTCGTTGGTTTGTTTTCTTTTGGTAAGGATACACAGGAATGACTTAATTGTTTTGATCGATGAAAATTCTGATTATAGGCCCGGCACATCCGCTTAGGGGCGGAATAGCAAACTTTAGCGAGCGGTTGGCAAAAGCTTTTCAACAAGAGGGAGATGAGGTTGAGGTCTTATCTTTTTCACTACAGTACCCGGGATTTTTATTTCCCGGAAAAACACAATATACGGATAAAACTGCCCCCAAGCTTACCATTCATACGCGCATCAATTCGATTAATCCGTTGAACTGGATCCGCAATGGATTATGGGCACGTAAGCAAGATTATGATATGATTGTCGTAATGTACTGGCAGCCTTTTATGTCGCCATGCCTTGGAACCATTTCAAGGATTGCAGGAAAAAGGACTTTTCGTGTCGGGCAATTGCATAACATGATCCCGCATGAACCCGGTAAACTGGATAAAATCTTTTCCCGCTATTTTGTTCGTTCCATGGATGCGTTTATGGCGTTGTCAAAGTCTGTACTGGAAGATTTAAAGTTGTTTGACAAACAGAAACCAAGAGACCTAAACCCACATCCGATTTATGACAGCTTTGGCGATCTTACGGATAAATATGAAGCACGAAAAAAATTAGGTCTTAACCCGGACAAGCCTGTCATACTATTCTTTGGGTTTATACGAAAATACAAAGGATTGGATTTGTTGCTGGAGGCTGTTGCAGATGAAAATATAAAGGCCAGGGGAATTCAGGTTGTAGTGGCAGGCGAGTTTTATGATGATTCTGAAGAATATTTAGATATCATCCGCAACAACAAACTTGATCATGTGGTTTTACGAAACGAATTTATTGCCGACAAAGATGTTGCTTCCTATTTCTCAGCCAGTGATTTGGTTGTACAACCTTACCGAAGCGCTACTCAGAGTGGAGTTACCCAAATAGCATTTCATTTTGAAAAGCCAATGGTTGTAACTGATGTGGGTGGTTTATCTGAAATAGTGCCGCATAAAAAAGCCGGATTTGTTGTTGACCCGCAACCTAAGGCTATAGCGGAAGCAATTAATGAATTTTATGATCATCAGCTTGAAAAGCAAATGATTGAAAATGTACGGCATGAAAAAGCAAAATATGCCTGGGATAAACTTGTAAATAAAATAAAAGCACTATATCCTAAACACTAACCTTATTGTCAGACAATACTTTAGTGAATACCACTTCTTTCGTTATTTTTTAAAACGGCAGATCATCATCTTGATCATCTAATGGTGGCATGTCATTATTATCCGGCATTGGTGGCTTATTGCTGTCATTTGATTTTTGCATTTGTTCATCCGGATTATCTGAGGAAACTCTTTCTATCTTCCACACATCAAGATTTGTGAAGTAATTGACACGGCCGTTACCTTCCCAACGATTTCCTTTAATGTTGAAATTGACTTTTACTTCTTCGCCTGTTTTATAGGGATCGATCAAATCGCAACGATCCTGTGTTAACTGAAACTTTATAGTGTCTACAAATTCACGACCACCGGTAGTTTCACGTTTTTCTACGACAAATTCCCTTTTCTTGAATTTCTCTGATACTTGTTGTGTATCAAATTTCTCTATTAGCTTTCCTTGTAACTCGTAACTCATAATTTAATCCTTGTAAAATATGTTTCTTAAAATTCTGATATGAAGATGATAGGAGTAAGGGATGTGTTTTGTTCTCTTAGCTCTCATCGTGTGGCAAAAATATAAGTTTAACAGCACCTGATACGACCTGTTGATAAATAATTAGTGTCTGTCTATAATGTCCGATATCAGCGTTGTTGCTCAAGTTTTAAATCCTAACTATCATACTGCGGTTAAAAATTCCATGCCAACTGATAAATACGAGGCAGGCATTGATCTTGAATATTCTGAATCAAACCCCGACATTATGGACAGACTATAAAATAAGCAATTAACTATAAAATCCCACATGCTTCGTTAAGTTTGTTATTGATTGTTTTTGAATAATGCAGGCTAACCCTCAGATCAACGGAGCCTGATTTTAATGCCTTGTAATTACCTGCTTTTGAAATGATGTGGCCTGACAGGCATTTTATTCCACAAGGATAATTATCTTTGCGCATCACATTTATACCTTATGGAAAAATTTGATTTGATACTGCAACATTCACCCTGGCTTATTCCACTTTGTGTGATTTTGGGATTATTATATGCCGGATTTTTATATTACCGTGAGCGGCATAATGATTTTCCGCAATATCTGAGGATCATTTTGATGGCTACACGGTTTCTTGTTGTTAGTTTTCTGGCTTTTTTACTTTTAGTGCCTATGGTGAAAAAGCAAAGCTACAAAACGGAAAAGCCTATTTTGGTCTTTGCACAGGATTTTTCCTCCTCCATATTAATGGCAGAAGACTCAACTTTTTATAAAACGGATTACCTGACGCAATTACAATCAGTTATGAATGATCTGGGTGATCAGTATAAGATTGTTTCGCTGGGTTTTGGAGGTGATGTCAATCAGGGGCTTAATCAAGAGTTTAATGCTCCTTATACAGATATGGGAGGGATGTTGGAATATGTTCAAAATACATTTGAAAACCGCAACATTGGTGCTGTTTTTGTCGCCTCTGACGGTATTGTGAATAAAGGAGTTGATCCCTATTACGCAAGTAAAACTATGACTTTTCCTATTCACAGTATCGCATTAGGAGACACGAGCCAAAAAAAGGAAATCCGGATAGCTTCAGTCAGGCATAATGAAATTGCTTATTCAGGCAACAAGTTTCCTCTTGAAGTGAACATTACTGCGGATCATGCAACTGGCAATAGTTCTGTCCTTCAGGTTTTGCAGGACGGGAAAGTAATAGAACAGAAGAAACTGAACATTAACAGAAAGCAATGGCAATCGGATCACACTTTTCACTTTGATGCTGAAGAAGAGGGATTACAGGAATACAGCATCCGGGTAACAGCTCTGGAAGGAGAAGAAAACACAGCCAACAACAAGGAAACGATATATATCAACGTGCTAAAAAACAAGCAACGCATTCTGATATTGGGCAAACGGCCTCATCCCGATATGGCTGCTGTAAGGCGGGCTATTGAGTCCAATCCGAATTACGAAACAGACGTGGAGATTTTTGGTGATTTTGAAGGGAAAGCACATGCTTATAACCTGGTTATCATGCATGGACTACCGGATAACAGCAGGAGGGTCCAAAAAATCCTTGCTCAACTTTCGTCAAATGATATTCCTATTTGGTTTATTGCCGGTCCGTCTGTGAATATCAACAGGCTTAATAGCTATGGCAGTGATTTGAATGTAGAGGGAAATAATAATCAGGTGGAAGAGGTGAGCGGCGTTTTGAATGAAAACTTTACTTTATTTAAAATTCCTTCGGATGAACAAGGATTGATCCCCGGATTTCCTCCTTTGCAAAGTATTTATGGGAAGTATAAAACAGTTGATAATAGCCGGATTTTGCTTTATCGCCGGATAGGAGATGTAACAACAAGTTCTCCTTTGTGGGCTTTTGCCACAAATACGGAACAAAAATACGCAATTACTTATGGGGAAGGGATCTGGCGTTGGCGATTGTATAATTATCTAAAAACAGATAATCATCAATTAGTTGATGAACTGATAAAGAGTACAGTGAAGAACCTGGTAGCCCGGGAGGATAAAAGTCGCTTTAGAGTGGAAAGTCCATCGAGGGTTACGGAATATGAAACCATTCGCATAGGGGCCGAACTTTACAATGAAAGCTATGAGCCTGTTACAGAACCGGAAGTAGAAGTGGTTCTGACAGATGCTCAGGGAAATCAATATCCTTTTGTGATGGCTCGAAAAGAGGAGGCTTATGAATTGAATATTAAATCTTTGGATCCCGGAGTTTATGATTTTATGGCCCGCGTGCAAATGGGAGCTGAGGTTTTTGAAGAAAGTGGAAGTGTGGTTGTAGAAGCTGTTAATCTGGAAAGTTTAAATACAACTGCCAATCATAATTTGATGTATCGTTTGTCGCGCAGCCATGACGGAAAAGTTATCAGCCCCCGGCAATTGACACAGATACAACAGATCGTGGAAGAAACAGATATGAACCCGGAGAGTTATGTTGTTAAAGAATATTTGAGTTGGATACATCTTCGTTGGTTGCTCTTTGTTTTAATTGGATTACTAACAATTGAGTGGGTGATAAGGAAACTTAACGGAGCTGTGTAATCTTGGCTGGCAGCTTTCTGGCGGAAATAGAAAAAAGAAGTGAATAAAAATATGTATTAAGAATAAAGAAAGGCAGGATTAGTTATGGAGCGGACGATATTTTTTATCATTGTGGGCATTGTAGTATTGGACTTTTTGGTTGAACGTATTTTGGATGCACTCAATGCAGTGCGTGTGAATACTTCTTTACCTGAACGCTTTAAAGGATTTTATGATGAACAGAAATATAAGCAATCTCAGGAATATAAAAAAGTAAAAGACCAGTTTGGCTTATTGGTTTCTACGCTTTCATTTCTGGCTCTGATAGCATTGCTTTGGTTTGAAGGTTTTGCCTGGCTTGATGAGTTTTGGCGCCAATATACTTCTAATGAAATTCTCCTTTCCCTTTTATTTTTTGGAAGCCTGGGCTTAGTTGCTGATTTGTTGAGTACGCCGTTTGCTTATTACAATACATTTGTTATAGAAGACCGCTTTGGCTTTAATAAAATGGATATAAAAACATTTATCACGGATAAGTTAAAAGGTTGGCTTTTAGGTGTTGTGATCGGTGGAGGTTTGCTGGCCCTGATTGTATTGTTTTATCAGGCTGCGGGCGATTACTTTTGGCTCATAGCCTGGATTGTAATTACATTGTTTTCTATCTTTATGACGATGTTTTACTCAACACTTATCGTTCCTTTATTTTATAAGCAGACTCCCTTGGAAGATGGCCCCCTCCGTGAAGAGATTGAGAATTTTGCCAAGAAAGCCGGATTTAAGCTGGATAATATATTTGTTATTAACGGTTCCAAACGTTCTGCTAAATCAAATGCCTATTTTAGCGGCCTGGGACCTAAAAAGCGAATTGTCCTTTTTGATACGCTAATTGAAAACCATTCAAAGGAAGAACTGGTTGCTGTGTTAGCCCACGAAATAGGACATTATAAAAAGAAGCACACGCTTTTGAACGTGATACTGTCTGTTGTTCAAACCGGAATATTGCTTTATGTGCTTTCTCTTTTTATCGATAATCCACTAATGTCAGGTGCTTTGGGTGCTGATCAACCGAGCTTTCATATGGGCGTTTTGGCTTTTAGCTTACTGTTTACTCCCATTAACTTTATCCTGGGCTTTTTGATGAATAAGCTTTCCCGCAAATTTGAATATCAAGCGGATGAATTTGCCGGAAAACAGTATTCCGCTGAAGCCTTAAAAACAGCATTGAAGAAATTGTCAGCAGATAATCTTTCGAATTTACATCCGCATCCGGCTTATGTGTCTGTCTATTATTCCCATCCACCTGTGATGCAACGGTTGGAATATTTAGATCAGTTTGAAAAAACTGACTGATTTATATGGTAGTGTGAAGTTTATTTCTTTTCTTTGTGCCTTTAAATGAAATTATAAACAAACATAATAATTATGATTATTGAAAAAGACAAAGTAGTTTCTATTGACTTCGAATTGAAACTGAATGATGAAAATGGCCCGGTGGTTGAAAAGACAGAAGATGAAAAACCACTTACTTTCTTATTTGGTCATGGTAACCTTTTGGAAAAATTTGAAGATGAACTTTCAGGAAAAACACCGGGTGATGAATTTGCTTTTGGCCTGACCAGCGACAATGCTTATGGTCAACGTCGTGAAGATATGGTAGTGGATTTACCCAAAAATATATTCAAAAACGAGCAAGGTGAAATTATGGAAGACTTGCTGGTAAAAGACAATTTTATCCCTATGCGTGACGAAAGCGGAAACGTATTACAAGGAAAAGTTGTTGAAGTAAAAGATGATGTCGTTAATATGGACTTCAACCATCCACTGGCTGGGAAAGATATCCATTTTAAAGGAGTTGTAAAAGACATCCGCGATGCCTCTAAAGAAGAGCTGGAACACGGTCATGTTCATGACGAGCATACGGATCACGGCGAAGAAGAAGAAGAAAATAAATAACAGGTTAAATGTGCCTGAAAAATATTAAGCGCAAATTAAAAATTTGCGCTTTTTTTATTTGCTTAAATTTTTCCCCATAAAAAAACCGGCGCATTGGCCGGTTGTGATATAAGCTTTTAACGGATGGATTATCGTTTTTCCGGAATTCTTGCCTTTTTCCCTTGCAAGCCACGGAAGTAATAAATTCTTTTTCTGCGCACTTTACCGCGTTTCAGCACTCTAATATTGTCAATAAAAGGAGAGTTAACAGGAAATATCCTTTCAACACCAATACCTGTTGAGATTTTTCTAACTGTGAATGTTTTCTTATCACCAGTTCCTTTTACCTGAATCACGGTGCCCTGAAAAGTCTGCACACGTTCTTTATTTCCCTCTCTAATCGTATAACCTACAGCAACAGTGTCACCTGCCTGAAAAACGGGAAAATTTCTTTTCTCTATGTATGTCTCTTCAACATGTTTGATTAAATCCTGCTTATTCATATCTCTTCAATTTAATTATAAAAGCATTATGAACTTTCATGCCATAGCGTAAATTCATTGTTCCTTATCCGGAGATTGTGGGCATGATTGAACCATTGCTTGTGTATTTATCCGGTTCCTTTAAAACGAGTGCAAATATACATGTATTTTCGCAAATACCAAATACAAAATGCCTGTTTTTGTGATTGCAAAAGTAACGGTTTTTTAAAAGCAACAAAAAAAATTGAAAAAAATTATTTGCTTACCTGCATTTTTTTTTATACTTTTATTGTATGGAATTTTAATATCTGACCTGTACCGTTTTGCATATTCAAAAAATGCTATGTTTCCAATCTTTTTTGTAAAGCAGAATTGCGGGGAGTTGGTTTTTTTGAGGTATTTGAAACCATGGCGTAAGTGAGTTGATAACAGTTGAATGATCATTGAAACAATATTTACCCTACAAATTAAATTAAAATATGTTTTACAACGTTCATATTCATACATTTAAAGATGAAGATGTTCCGCGGAGGTTTTTACCATTGGGACTTGTTCGGATATTAGCGACAAAACCCGGATTTCGGATTGTCTCGAAACTTTTGAATAATCTTAATCCGTTTTCAGATAAAGATACTTTTGACCGCTACGTGAAGTTTGTGAAAACCGGAAAAAAAGCGACCCAGGAAACTATATTTTTAGATTGTGCCCAATATTATCCCAAAGAAACCAGATTTGTAGTTTTGCCTATGGATATGGCATATATGGGAGCAGGAGAGGTGCCACGACCATATACGAAACAACTTGATGAACTGGCAGCCATGGCCCGAAAACATTCACGGGTTATACCTTTTATACATGTCGATCCCAGGAGAGATGATTATTTTGAGTTGTTTCAAAAATATGTTGACCAGCATGACTTTAAAGGGGTGAAAATTTATCCTCCATTAGGTTATTTTCCTTATGATGATCGATTAATGCCGGTTTATGAAGTCTGTGAAAAAAAGGGATTACCTGTACTTGCTCATTGTAGTCCCTATAATACCGTCCACTATAAAGGATCGAAAGAGGAAATCCAACGCCTTCTTTTAAAGAGCAAGTCTGACAAGCCATTGGAGCTTTATGACCGGTCAAAAAAAGAAATGTGTGCTCAGTTTACGCATCCGGAAAACTGGCGGCTGGTGTTGAATCGGTTTCCCGGGTTAAAAGTTTGCCTTGCTCACTTTGGATCTGAGTACTACTGGGATAAGTTCATGACGAATCCAAATGCTCAGAATAATTGGTTTTATATTATTAAAGATATGATTAAAGAATATGATAATTTATATACTGATATTTCCTTCACGCTTCACAATCAAGAGTTTTTCTCTACGCTTAAAGTACTTCTGAGTGATGTAACCATCAAAGACCGTGTGTTGTTTGGCTCTGATTATTATATGGTTCAAACACGAACCACAGAACGAAGGTTTGCAATAGATTTAAGGGCTTACTTAGGTGAGAAGTATTTCGATGCTATCGCTAAAACAAATCCTGAGCGATTTTTACATAACACATCCCTGTAATAACTTTGTTTTGCAGTTATAGATGCCTTACTCATAGCTGTAACTCTTCTCAATATTTCTGTTTGGAACTTATTTGCTTACCGTTAAACAAAATTAGCTATTGCTTGTTTAGTCAATAGTTTTAAAGCAGTCTAAATAAAAATTAAAATGAGAATTGTTGCAAATATTATAATCGCATCACTCGTGGCAATAGGTCTAAACGCTTGTAATCAACAGCCTGAGAATAATAAAGAGAAGGAATCAGAAGCTATTACTTATGAAAAGGACAAACAGGCCTCTGATCAAAGCATGAAATCTACAACTGAGGATGTCCCGGATAGTGAATACTCTTTTGGTACGCTACCCTATCAGTTTGATGACCTGGAGCCTTATATAGATCATAAAACTATGCGTTTGCATTATGGTAAACACCATAAAGGATATTACAAAAAGTTTTTGAATGCAATTGAAAATTCAGATGCTCAGGGTAGAAGTATTATTGAGATACTGAAAAATGTAAGTCAATACTCAAATGGCTTGCGTAACAACGGAGGAGGATATTACAACCATTGGTTGTTCTGGCATTCGCTAACACCTGAATCCGGGCAAAAGCCTGGTGAGCTATTAAGCACTGCCATTGATGATGCTTTCGGCTCATTCGATGCTTTTAAGGAAACCTTTAATAGTGCTGCTGCATCTCAATTTGGAAGTGGCTGGGCTTGGCTTATCCTTAGTGATGAGGGAAATCTTGTGGTTACAAGTACTCCCAATCAGGATAATCCTGTTATGGATGTTTCAAAGATTAACGGAATGCCAATTTTGGCGCTGGATGTATGGGAACATGCTTATTATCTGAAATACAACAATAAACGCACAAGTTATATAGAAAATTTCTGGAAGCTGGTTGATTGGGGAAAAGTTGATCAACGATATAAAAAAGCGATAAACCAGCAAGAAATATTTACACCGTAAATAAATTGAAATAAGATTTAGTTATAAATCGAAAAAATAAAAAATTATGTTACACGAAAAAATTAACAATTTGAATTTTGAGAAGTTACCGTATGCTTATGATGCGCTAGAACCATATATTGATGCGCAAACTATGGAACTTCATTATAGCAAACACCACAACGGGTATTTTAACAAGCTGCAAAATGCAGCTAAAGGAACAGAAGTAGAAAATATGACATTGAATGATGTTTTTAAAAACATCTCCAAATACCCCAAAGGAATCAGAAATAATGGTGGTGGACACTTTAACCATAATTTATTCTGGAGTGTAATGGGGCCCGACAAAGGCGGACAACCATCCGGAAAACTTATGGAAGCCATCAATAAGCATTTTGGTTCTTTTGATGAATTTAAAGAAAAGTTTGAAAAAGCAGCTCTTGGCCGTTTTGGCAGTGGTTGGGCCTGGTTAATCGTGAAAGATGATAAATCTATTGCTATAACAGATACCCCTAACCAGGATAATCCTTTGATGGATGTTGTTGATGAAAACGGCATGCCTATTTTAGGAATTGACGTTTGGGAGCATGCTTACTATCTTAAATATCAAAACAGAAGACCTGAATATGTTAGTGCCTTCTGGAATGTTGTGAATTGGGAAGAGGTAAGTCGTCGATATGAAGAACTTATCTAATTCGATTAAGTTTGGTTTTTGACCGGCCTCATGGGGCCGGTTTTTTTTTGTTCATGATATCAATATAGTTTTACCTTTTATTCAATAAAACAAAGCTTATAAATTACATGTAGAAAAACAAAAGAATAAGCGGAATGATAATTCCTATACTGACAAGCACTGCTCCGCGGCCTTTAATTCCTTTCTTTCCCCTTAAAACAAACATGCCGCTTATAGCCAGTATAATTAGTGAAGCGGAAAAAATATCCGCAAACCATTTCCATAGCTTTCCCGGATTGTAGTGCAGAAAATTCACTGAATGAAAAACAGGCCTTCGCCGCATGGTTTCTATTTTTCCACGGCCGCTGCTCATATCAATGCGTACAGAACCCCCTTTTATAAATATTTTTACTTGTTCATTTTCAGGGTAATAATGACTTTTATATTTTTCTGCATCAATATCTAATTCTGATAATATGGCCAATGCTTCGGATTCATCAATTTTTTGGTCGTAAGTATCCGTTGAAATTTCAATTTCCTCGTTATTGATGATGTAACTCGGATTCCAATCATCAATATGATTGAGGGCTATTCCTGAAAGACCGTAAATTATAGTCATACCGACAAAAAAATAACCCAGATCACGGTGTATTATATTATTGATTTTTCTCCAGCGCAGTTTCATAGCTTTTTTATAAATTAGACAAAAAAAAGGAGTTATTCTTGCTGAATAACTCCTCAAAAATATAAAATTATTTTACTATTTCTTCTTATAAGACTCAGCTTTTAAACTAAAGATAGATAAATAATCTTTTTCACTTTCTTCAATTTCTTTTCTCATATTTTCTACTTTGGCTAAATCTTCATTCTTAGTATGATCATCGTGGGAGTCACCTTCACCATGATCACCATCGTGAATAGTGTGGTCATCCCCTAAATCATCTTTGATTTCCTGTTCCCAGTTATCCAGATATTCGTTGTCAATTCTTTGTTCCTCAACTGTACCTGTAACCAGAAATGTATTTCCTTCGTCTTCGGTTTTGAAATTTCCAAGTTCTTCATTAGCTACAGCTTTAAGTCGCTCATCGGAGTCTCCACTATTGAGAAACATACGTTTTCCACCATGTTGACAAACATGTACAGCTGTTCCTTCAACAGTTACAGTTTCTCCAACATATTTTTCTCCCTCTTCCAATAATTCGTGTGCTTTCAGAGTAGTAGTGCTTTGTTCTTTTTCTTGTTTTGAAGCCTCTTTGTTTTCTGTTGCTTCGTTGTTTGCTTCATTACCACATGCAAAGAGTAGCATGGTTACACTTAATAATAGGAATACTTTTTTCATAGGGTTTTAATGATTATGATTATACTTGGTTTGGTTTATTAATCGAATAGTTATAAAATAATGTGGGCAAATATAATCATATATGTTTTTACTCAGCATTATTTGAAAAACAATTTAGAAAAGTTGTATATGTTTGTTTGTTAACAAGTTGTTTCGATCTGACTTTGTAAGTAGATGAATAAATTGATAAAATGCCAGGTAGGCCTTGAAATAGGCTTTTTCAGGAGCTTATACACCTGACATTTCATTCAACCTTGATACAAAAATATAGCAATTTAGAATGATTTAAAATTTTGGGTTGTGATAATCATTGAATTGTTTTTCTATACGCCTGGTTCTTCCTCCAAGTCCTAAAAGAATAATGCCGTCAAAAATCAGAAAGATACCTACGAGCCAGGCTAAAAGTTCCGGGAATAGCATAATAAGTATTCCTAAAACTATAAAACTGATCCCTACTATTGTTATTAGTGAACCAGGTGCTCCAATTGTGGATAAAAATCGATTGCCAAACATAATTATACTTTTTCTTTTACTTGGTTTTTTAGTTTTTCAAAGGATTCCTTCTCTTCTTTTGAAAGATTTTTCGGAACAGTAATTCGGGTTTTAACATAAAAATCACCGCGTGTAGTACTGTTTTTAACAGGCATACCTTGTCCTTTCAAACGTAGTGTTTTTCCTCCGTCAGTGCCGGCTTTGATATTAATATTTTTTTGACCGGTTAAAGTGTGAACGGCCAGGGTTCCACCCAGAGTTGCCGTAAAGATATCCATTGTAGCAGTTGTGTGCAAGTCATTGCCATGGCGTTCGATAAATTTATGTGGGTTAACGTGAATGGTTAACAGGATATCTCCCCGTTTTCCGGTGTAAGGATCTTCCTGTCCTTTGCCTTTCATCCTTAACGTTTGTTTGTCTTTAATTCCTTTAGGGATGGAAACACGCAAGCGTTCATCATTCACATTTAAAATTCTTTTCGTTCCATGGAAAGCATCTTCCAGGCTAATATAAATATCGCCTTTTAAATTGTGAGCTTGTGTCGATTGCCCTTTTTGTCTGCTGCTTCTTTGTTGTTGCGCTCTTCTGTCAAATCCTCCGCCAAAAAATTGCTCAAAGAAATCAGAAAAACCACTACCGCCAAATCCGCCAAAGAAACCTTCAAAGTCTTCCTGACTGAAATTTCCGGTACGTGTTCTTTGTCCGCCCTGGCCAAAACCTCCAAATGGGTCGAATCCCTGGCCTTGCTGGCCTGCCTGGGCGTGCTCATATTGTTTCCAGTTGGCACCTAAACGGTCATATTTTTCCCTTGTTTCCGGGTCTTTTAATACTTCATAAGCCTCAGATATATTTTTGAATTTTTCTTCAGCTTTTTTATCATCCGGGTTTTTATCCGGATGATATTTTACAGCCAGTTTTCTGTAGGCCTTTTTAATTTCATCCTGACTGGCATTTTTGTTTACTCCTAATATTTTATAATAGTCTTTGTAGTTCATATGTCTATATTTTTCAAAATATTGATAATGTCATTATTATGTTTTCTTGCTGTTATCTCTTACTGTCATTTGCTTCGCGTCATTTATCCGTCTTCGACGGATGTCATTTGTAGTCATTTGCGCTTCGCGCGTCATTTTGCTTTACTATATTCTAAGTCATTTACTTCAGGGCTCTTTGAGATGCTTACATTTGACAATAATTGACCACGATGAAACAGAAAATGGTTTCACTGGGTAAACCATCAATGACATTGTTTTTTTACTCCCGATAGCTATTTGGATGCATCTCCAATTGAATCATCTTAAAGCTATCATGTTTGTTCATTCTATGGTAATTGTTATGTAAATTTAACAATTATTTATTTGCCTGCCCCATAATAATTTGTTCATGATTTTATGGTCTGATACGAGTGAGCAGATTTTATATTCTACTCAATTTGTAGTTATTTAATAAACGATGCAAGTATAAACCAGTCTAAAAATTGTATTTTTATTTTAATGTTAGTGAAAATATAATCTTTCAGACTGCATATAAAGTCTGAACAATTCCTTTGCCAATTTTATTTATATCCTATGATATGACATTTTGTCAATGTTCTTTTTATTCTGCATAATGATTGCGATAGTATGTTATTATTGAGGGGAGCGAATTAAAGGTTTATTTTGAATTAGTAAGTATATTATAAAAGGTAAATTTTATCTTTGCATTGAACATATATATAATCATAGATAATTTTGGACCAGATAAAACATTAATATGCGAATTTCCATAATTGATGCAGGGACGAATACTTTTAAGTTGATTATTGCAAAAATCAATGGAGATAATTTTCAAATTCTTGATGTTGTTAAACGTGGAGTTCAATTAGGAAAAGATAGTTATCGGGGAAATAAAATATCTGAAGCTGCTTTTGCAAGGGCTGAAGAATGTTTATTGGAGTTTATCAATATAGCAAGTTCTTATGATGCTCCCATAAAAAATGCGTTTGCAACAGCCGTTGTGAGAGATGCTGGTAATGGAGAGGATTTCTTAAGAAAGGTGAAAGAAAAGACCGGAATTACTATGCAAACAATTTCCGGAAGGTTTGAGGCTGAGTTGATAATGAAAGGGGTCATAAGTGCGTTACCGCAGCTCAATGGTCCGGTTGTTATTATGGATATTGGAGGAGGTAGTACTGAGTTTGTTTATGTTAAAGACAATGAAATGATCTGGAGTAAGTCTTTTCCTCTTGGAGCTTCACGATTATTGCAAAAATTAAGCCCGTCAGATCCGGTGTCTCAAAAGGATATTCGAAAATTGTATGACTTTTTGAATGATGAACTTAGTGAATTGAAATTTCAATTCGCAGATACTCCGCTAAATTTAATTGGCAGCTCGGGTTCTTTTGAAACTTTTGCTGATATGATAGCTCTGGAAATCAATAAAGAACATCAGAAGCCGGCACAAACAGCAGTAAGACTGGACCCAAATGATTTGCACGAACTTATTGAGCAATTAATACGTTCCAATCATGGCGAACGAATAAAAATGAATGGCTTACCTTTTTATAGAGTAGATACAATTGTTTTTTCCGGATTAATGACGCGATGGTTTATAAATAATTTTCAAACCACCACTGTCTGGACATCCTATAGATCAATGAAAGAGGGCGTTATTGCGGATTTGATAGATAATCAAGAAAAATAATGAAATTATGGCTAAGAAAAAGATATTAGTAATTGATGATGAAAAAAGTATTCGCAACTCGTTGCGAGAGATCCTTGAAAATGAAAACTATAAAGTAACCGAAGCCATCGACGGGCCGGAAGGTATTGATCAGGTAAGGCATTATAGTTTCGATGCCATACTTTTAGATATAAAAATGCCCCAAATGGATGGCATTGAAGTGCTGGAACGTATGAATATCCTCACGGATGCGCCTGTGGTGATGATTTCTGGTCACGGAAATATTGAAACGGCTGTGGATGCTATCAAGAAAGGCGCATATGATTTTATTGAAAAACCTCTGGATTTAAACCGCTTGTTGATTACGATAAGAAATGCCCTTGATAAATCGAATCTTGTTAATGAAACGAAAAATTTAAAACGAAAAGTAAGTGCCGGCTCGTTAGACATGATAGGAGAGTCAGAAGCTATTCAGGGAGTAAAAAAAATGATAGAACGGGTAGCTCCCACAGATGCACGCGTATTGATTCGCGGATCCAACGGTACAGGAAAAGAACTTGTTGCCCGCTGGCTGCATGATAAAAGCCACAGGGCCGATGAACCTTTTATTGAAGTAAATTGTGCTGCGATACCTTCAGAGCTAATCGAAAGTGAATTGTTCGGGCATGAAAAAGGTTCCTTTACTTCAGCTCATAAACAAAGAAAGGGAGATTTTGAGCAAGCTCATGGGGGAACGTTGTTTCTTGATGAAATTGGAGATATGAGTCTGGCTGCACAGGCTAAAGTGCTGAGAGCACTGGAGGAAAATAAGGTCACCCGCGTTGGGGGAGACAAAGATATTGAAGTAGATGTAAGGGTTATTGCTGCTTCGAATAAAAATCTACAGAAAGAGATTACAAAAGGACGTTTCAGAGAAGATCTTTATCACAGACTCAGTGTGATAATTATTCAGGTCCCTGAATTGAAAGAACGGAAAGAAGATATTCCTCTGCTAGCCCGGCATTTTATAGATGATTTTTGCAAAGCACAGGGAAAAGCGCCTATGGAAATTACTGATGAAGCAATTGAAGAATTGAAAAACAATGAATGGACGGGGAATATACGCGAGTTAAGAAACGTCATTGAACGTTTGGTGATTCTGTGTGATAATGAAATTACAGCAGATGATGTGAAACGATTCGCTATGCCGTTGAATTAATTTGTGCTTGTAATTAGTCTCTGTCCATAAAGACCCATTTACTGCGTTACGCTTGCCCGAAAATTGCTCATTTACCTGAGTAAACTGCGCATTTTCGGGCTGCGCAAGCCCCCGATAAATGCGGGGCAGGCTTTGTAAATGGAACCTTCTGAACAGAGACATGATCACTAAG
>JAIPBW010000101.1 GCA_021738505.1 Bacteroidales bacterium
TTCTGTGTTCCTTGTTCGTTGTTCCGTGTTGTGCTTGCCCCGCTTGTCCCATTGATTTTACTCCAATCAAACGGGATGAAACGCGACGGCTGGAGCTGTTTCACCGGGGTTCGCTTTTCTCTAAGTCTCTTCGTTCGCTTCGTCTCTTCGTTCGCTCAGCATCAACGCATCATTTCCCTGCGCACACCCCTAACCCCTGAAGGGGAAGCCCACCGCACAATGACTTAGTCTTCCGACAATTCGCATCATCGCATCATCGCATCATCTCATCATCTCATCATCTCATCAACGCCTTCTTGCTCTTCGTGTTTAATCATTCTCCTGTGTGTCGAAGAAATTGTCGCCATGGAGGTTTCATATGTTTAAAATTTTCAAAATATTGATAACGTTATTATTATGTTTTCTTGCTTTTATCTCTTATTGTCATTTGCTTCGCGTCATTTTGCTTTACTATACTCTAAGTCATTTACTTAAGGGCTTTCTGAGACGGTTATATTTGACAGCAGCCGGACACAGAAGCATAGAAAATAACCATTAATGACCATCAATGACAACCAATGACTACTAATGACAACTAATGACCACTAATGACAATAAATGATATTGTTTTCTTTGCATTATCCAACTCGTCCAGCCCTTTAATCATTCTCCTGTGTGTTGAAGGCTATCATGTTCGTTTCATATAATCCCCGGATTTACAAGTATAAAATATATGCGTTATAATCTCCTTCCCCGACTGGTATGGCCCATAGATACATAGTCATCAATCCCAAAACAATTTTTAACAGTTTATCGGTGAGTTATATAATCAATTGAAAAATAAAAATATTACTTTTGCTATGTTAAACTAATCTTTTTGATAAGAACAATTAAAAATATGAAAATATGAAACGAGATGATCTAATATTTGACCTGATTTCTGAAGAGAAAGAGCGTCAAATGAATGGCATTGAACTGATTGCTTCTGAAAATTTCGTCAGCGAACAAGTAATGGAAGCTATGGGCTCGGTAATGACCAACAAATATGCTGAAGGTTATCCGGGAAAACGGTATTACGGAGGCTGCCAGGTCGTTGACAAAAGTGAAGAACTTGCCATAGAGCGGGCTAAAAAGCTTTTCAATGCAGAATATGCCAATGTGCAACCTCATTCCGGAGCACAAGCCAATGCTGCTGTAATGTTTGCTATTTTAAACCCGGGCGACACTTTTATGGGCCTGGATCTTGCGCACGGGGGCCATCTCTCCCACGGCGCACCGGTAAACCTTTCCGGCAAACTTTACAATCCCGTTTCTTATCATGTAAAAGAAGAAAACGGATTGCTGGACTATGATGAAATGGAAGAGATTGCCCGCAAAGAAAAACCCAAATTAATTGTAGCAGGTGCATCAGCATATTCACGCGATTGGGATTATGCCCGTATGCGCAGGCTTGCCGATGAAATCGGAGCGCTGTTAATGGCCGACATCGCCCATCCGGCCGGATTAATTGCCCGTGGGTTACTCAATGATCCTGTAGAACATTGTCATATTGTTACAACAACGACACACAAAACTCTACGTGGCCCAAGAGGAGGACTTATTCTGATCGGAAAAGATTTTGAAAACCCATGGGGAATAGCTACAAAGAAAGGAACCGTTAGAAAAATGTCTTCCTTAATCAACTCAGCCGTTTTCCCGGGTCAACAAGGAGGACCACTGGAACATGTTATCGCTTCAAAAGCTGTGGCGTTCGGTGAAGCTCTTTCGGATGAATTTATGGACTATGCATTACAAATAAAGAAAAATGCCCAGGCAATGGCTAAGGCCTTTGTAGACAAAGGATATAAAATCATTTCCGGCGGTACGGATAATCATTTAATGCTAATTGATCTGAGAACCAAGTTCCCTGATATTACCGGAAAAGAAGTAGAAAACACCCTGGTAAATGCAGACATTACCATTAACAAAAATATGGTTCCGTTTGATTCACGTTCGCCATTTCAGACTTCCGGATTGCGTGTTGGAACTTCGGCCATCACAACAAGAGGCCTAAAAGAAGATCACATGCCTGTTATTGTAGATTTAATTGATGAGGTCATTTCCAATATTGACGATGAACAAGTCATTAATAATGTAAAAAATAAAGTTAATGCGATGATGAAAGAATTCCCATTATTTGCTTATTAATGATTGTTTGTTTTGATACATATAAAAAAGGCTGTCTTTCGCGAAAGACAGCCTTTTTTCTTAAATGCTAATTGTTAAGCATTATTTTTCTTCCGGCCACCAGCTATCAACCATAACTTTGTGACTCTTATACCATTCTTTGGCAGCAGCTTCTTCATCATCACCTTCTTTAATAGCACCCATCAGGTCATAAAGTTCTGTTTCCTGAAGGTTAAAGTTAGAGAAGAATTTCTCCAATGTTGGAAAATCTTTCTTAAAGCCTTGTCTTGAAACGATAGCACATACATCTTTGGGATAGATACCTTTAGGATCTTCAAGATATTTCAGGTCATAATTAGCCCACATGAAGTGAGGTTTCCATCCTGTAACTACAATAGGCTCTTTCTTATTATACGCTTTTTGAAGAGAAGCCATCATAGCAGGACCACTGGAAGTAACCTGTTTATAGTCAAGGCCATACTTCTCAATAGCTTTTTCAGTATTTCTGTGAATACCAGCTCCACTACCAATTCCGATGATTTCTCCACCAAATTTGTCCACATGCTCATTCAATTCTTCAATAGAATTGATATCAACATACTGTGGAACAACTAAACCAGTAGTACCACCACTGAATGATTCACCAACTTTTACAAGCTTGTCACCAAATTTTTCCCAATAATCTTCGTGCGTATGGGGCAACCATGCGTCAAGAAAGAGATCAGCATCGCCTTTTGCCAGAGATGCATAGATCGGACCTGGCTCAATGGGTGTAATTTTCACATCATAACCATTGTCTTCCAGGGCAACTTTTGCAAGATGCGTAAAGGCTACACCTTCAGCCCAGTTAGGATAAAGGATTTCTAAAGACTCTTTTTTGTCGCCTTTTTTGGCTTCTTTGTCGCCTTCTTCGGCTTTTTGTCCACCGCCACCATTACAGGCGGTCATTGCGATCAGGGCAACACCCATAAAAATCGCAAGAATTGATTTTAAGTTCATTTTTTTCATAGCTAATTTTGGTTTTAAAGTTATTTCTATTTTATTTATAATATAATTATTTTTTCGGTGCTAATGCTTGTGTCACCCGGTCTAAGAAAATAGCCAGAATAACAATACCCAGGCCAGCCTCAAATCCGAGGCCGACATCGGCTTTTAGAATTCCTTTATATACAGCTTGTCCCAATCCGGCAGCTCCAACCATTGAAGCAATAACAACCATTGAAAGTGCTAACATAATCACCTGGTTCACACCCGCAAGAATTGTAGGCATAGCTAAAGGAATTTGTACTTTAAACAGCAACTGTCTTGGCGTAGCTCCAAAAGATTTGGAAGCTTCAACAACGTCGGGAGCAACACCCCGAATACCTAAATTTGTAAGACGTACAGCCGGCGGAAGTGAAAAGACCACCGTTGCCACAACCCCTGGTACATTTCCTACGCTAAAAAACAGAATCGCAGGAATTAGGTAAACAAATGCAGGCATCGTCTGCATAAAGTCAAGGATCGGTCTTACAATACTTTCCAATGTATCATTCCGGGAAGCCCAAATCCCCAAAGGAATACCAATAACCAAAGCTATAAGAGCTGATGAAATAACCAAGGCTAAGGTCTGCATGGCTTCTGTCCAGAATTGCATCCCATATAACAGCAAAAATCCTAATACAATAAAGATAGCCATACCAAACCCGGCTTTAAAACCGGCTTTCGTAAATAGCCCATGATGTCTTGCCATTAAAAAATAGGTCAAGATTGCCAACAAGCCTATTAACACAAAAGGATTTACAGCAAGTAATATGTCCTGAAAACCGATAACGAGAAAATCAATACCATTAGTGATGGCATCCAAGAATCCGCTAGCTTCTGTGGAGATATAATTAATTGCTTGTTCTACAGAGTTTCCAATTTCAATTTTATCCATTGTCATTTCCTCCTTCTTCATTATTCACATTATCCAAACCGTCTTCACGTATTTGTTTCACCTCTTCTTGCTCCTTGCCTAACATTTCAGCAATAACAGAAGAATGCACAACAACTCCTTTTAATTTGTTGTCGTCATCAACAACTGCAAGGTTTAAGGCAGAATCCAAGAACAACGGCAATAAATCAGCTATAGCTACATTCTCATTAACCGTATTCAATTCTTTATATACCTTACCTTCAATACTTTTCTCGCCTTCATTCTGCAGCTTGACCATATCCTCGTCTTTGACAAATCCAATAAAATTATTGTTTTCGTCAACTACGGGTAATGAAGTAACACCAACAGCTCTCATTTTACGAATAGCTGTTGCCGGACCTGCTGTCTTCAACCGGAGACGTTCCGGATTATTAAACATCACCGTTCCTGCCGTAACAATTTTTCCACGATCTACATTTTCAACAAAAGAACGAACATAGTCATCAGCAGGTTTGGTAAGGATATCTTCTGGTGAGCCTGTTTGAACAATCATACCATCTTTCATAATGGCAATCCTGTCTCCTAACTTAAGAGCTTCATCAAGGTCATGCGTAATAAAAAGAATTGTTTTCTTTACTTTTTCCTGAAGCGTAAGTAACTCATCCTGCATATTGGTTCTAATCAATGGATCTAATGCACTAAACGCCTCATCCATCAACATGATTTCCGGATCATTGGCTAATGCACGTGCTAATCCAACACGCTGTTGCATTCCACCACTAAGCTCTCCGGTCATCATTTCCTCATATCCCTTAAGACCTACAGTATCGATAACTTTATATGCCTTTTCGAGTCGCTCTTTTTCCGGATACCCGTTAATTTCCAGTCCAAAGGCTACATTGGAAGCAACCGTACGGTGAGGCAAAAGGCCAAAATGCTGGAATACCATACTCATGTCTTCACGCCGTAGCTTACGTAATTTTGCGCTGTCAGCTTTTGTGATATCTATATCTTCAAGCGTTACAGTTCCTCTGGTAGGTTCAATTAACCGGTTCAGGCAACGAAGCAGTGTTGATTTTCCACTACCCGAAAGCCCCATAACCACAAAAATCTCACCTTCCTGAATATTTATATTGGCATTATTAACAGCTACCGTACAACCTGTCTTCCCTAACACCTCTTCTTTGCTCAAACCCTGATCAACAAGTTTTTTGGCCTCCTTTACGCGGCGACCAAAGATTACATCAAGGTCCTTAATTTGTATTTTATCTGACATAGGCATTTATTATTTAAGCCTTGTAAAACAACAGGGACTTCATTTTTTTGTGACTTTTTGAAGAGCCTAAGATACAAAAAAATGTTGTCCCTGTCGAAAAATTATTTTAGAAATAATAACCAATGTTAACGTTGAAACGTGCATTCCAGTCTGGGTCTTCAACACCGGTACCAAGTCCTTTTCCAAAGTCTCCGGTTAACCAGGGTTGATTTTTACCCATCGCATAATCAATATACGTATAAACGCTTCCTGCAGTTACTAATATACCAGGAATAAAATGCTGTGTATCATAAAAATCTTCATTCGTTTTATCAATGAATGTATAATCTATATGGGGAGAAATGCTAGAAATTGGGCCCCAATCTACAGAAATTGGATAAGCTACACTTGCTGTATACATATTGGCTTTGGTGATCACGTCATATACAGACCCATAAGCACCCATTTGGACAAAATCTGTTTCGCTACCATCATCAGCAGTAGCAGTATAGTCGAACATCGAATACTGTGCTTTAAAATTCACACCAGCTACACTACCATCAACATGGCCAGCAAAAGCAGTAGTCCAGTCACTTACATCTTGTACAAAGTTATACAACTGACCCATTTGAGCAGAACCACCAATTTCAATATCTTCAGTAATATCAAAAGCAACACGGGCGTTAAACTGGTTTAATTCAAGAAGACTTACCCCCGTAGCTGCAGTGTCACCCGGCATCATAGTAGACCCAGGAACAACATCGTAGGAATAACGTCCAGGTCCGGCAGTTCCATAACTTACGCCATAGCTTCCCCAGTCACCATTATTAAGATAACTACCATTACCTCCTGCTTCCCAAGGACCTCCTGGCTCAGCCTGACGGAAGTAGGCTAGTGAGATAGTAAGTTTCTCTGACGGTGTAATATCAAAGTTAATACCCATGTCATAATCGTCTTCCAGACCTACATAATAGTTCCCGTTAAACCACCATGAGTTGGAAGCATAGGTTTCAAGACCAAATGGAACTTGTGTAACACCTAATTCCATGTAAACATCTTCACCAAAATCGTAACCTAAGTATCCATGATGGATAAAATGTGTTCCGAAGGTTGGGTAGAAACGATATTCAAAACTCAAATCAATTCCACTCATTGAACCATCCACATTCAGACGCCATGTATCCCATGTAAATTCAGGGTTTGTGGCATTGCTTTCACTATCGTAATAGTCGGTTGCAATAATATTGTAACGTACTGCACCACCTACGGTGAAGCCATCTTCATCGTCCTGGGCAAACAAGTTGCCATTGGATAAAGTTGTTAGAAACAGAGCGCCCATAAGCGCGATCAATGTTTTTTTCATAATTTTCCTCATAACAATCAATTTTTGAATTATTATTAAATTAAATTTAATATGTTTAATGGTTGATTATTTGACTTTTGACTGCAAATGTAAAGCATTTAATATTGATTTCCAAATTTCTTGTAAAATAATATCGGATCAATATTCTAAAAACATCTCTTTAACAGCCTAAAAGTAACTATAATTTTTCTTTAAAAAAATCTATTATTTTGTTTTTTTTTACTGATTTATAGCATTTTTATGCCTGATAATCAAATTTAATCTTTTCCCCTTCCTTTTTTGCGTTTGCAAATTTGGTTATAATTATTGGTTTTATAAAGAATTTGCAGTATAAATTAGAGTTCCTTCTTTTTTCTTATTTCAAATAGTAGTTAACACATAACAGCAAAATAAGTTCAGATAAAAAAAATATATGCAGATTCCCTCAAACACATACAGCAAAACTATATATGAAACGGTCTTGTTTTCAAGCACACACAAGCTTACTATTGCTATTTTTGTTCTGTGTTCTTAGATAATTTTTATGGTCGTCTCCATAAATCGGCACTAAGCAGATCTGACAGGCTCAAACATTTGCTATATAGACACCTACAAACAGCTACACTACCGTAATTTTATACTACTCCTTCGATTGGATTAAATCGTATCTGATTACAAACTTAATTAAAATTTAAAATAGAAGACACTCAAATAAACATAAGGGACAAACCAGCCATCAGAAGCAAAAGAACTTTAGAGCCTAAGCTCTTTAGTGTTTGTCCATAATGTCCAATTTCTGCGTTATGCTCGTATTTAAAACAGTCATCCCGATGTTCCAATCGGGACTCCTTGGTTTTAAATACTTCGCAAGCCTTGAACTTGAACATTATGAACTAAACACTTACTTT
>JAIPBW010000102.1 GCA_021738505.1 Bacteroidales bacterium
CATTGCCGGGCATTGCTTGTGCCCGGCATTTTTTTTTTAGATACACACAGCCGTGCGTATCTACATTATATATCATTTTCAAATTTAAACTGAAATCCACCGCAGGTTTTACGGTGTCCCTGGGCTACCTTTCTGATATTACGATGCTGCAGATTCATCTTTCTCCCAGCCTCGTAGCTGCTCTTAAAATGCCCGACTATCTTATTATTTTTTATAACGACAATCGGTTTTGCATTCGGGGCTTCTCTGTTTGTATGATATTTTCGCCCCGATCTGTTGAGTTTTCTCAATATTCTTTGCTGATGTTCTTTCGGCATATAATCATCCCATTGCTTCCCTTTATTGTGCGGTGTATGACCTTTAGCGAATTGCCCGTTTGGTTTATGATTAACTGGTATTTTTAGTTCGTGTAGCATACTATACAAATTCCTTTAATTTTGATTTCTTCCGTAATTTACTCAGCGCCTGATGATAGAGCTGTCGGACGCGTTCTGTTGTTTGATATCCGAGCATGTATTGTATATCATCATATCGCTTCTGTCGAACGCCGAATCCATAACTGTGTATGATAATAGTTTTCTCGGTTTCAGAGAGGCTCTGCATTGCATCAAATATAACAGGCTTCTTATCTTCATCCCGCAGCCTATCTTCATCAATACCACCGCTCATAATATCCCAGCCGATATGCGAATCATCATGCGCGACTGAATGATCGCCTCTAACGATATCATTCTTATTGCTGATCGATTTTTCTGAAATGTTGAGTTCGCTTAACATTTCGTCATTAGTGGGATACCGGCCGTTTTTTGCGTAGAATCTCTGCGAAAAGGTGTTAATCTGATTATTGTCAATCCTAACATTGGCAGGTCGTCGGATCATTTCAGAATTCTCATGCAGGAACTTTTGTATTGATTGCCGTATCCACCAAACCGCGTACGAAATAAACTTGAATCCTTTGGTATGATCGAAGCGCCAGGCCGCTTTGATAAGACCAATGTTACCTGCCGAAATTATATCCATGGTCTCGACATTTTTGCTGCTGTACTGCTTTGCGACTGATATCACAAAGCGCAAGTTTGCATTGACGAGCTTTTCAATCGCATTTTTATCGCCGTTCTGGATGCGTTCAGCGAGTTCTATCTCTTCATCTTGGGAGATCATCTCTATTTTTGATACGTCATTCGCGTACTTATCGAATGACAACGTGCGCTCACGCATTCGTACTTCAATATTCAACATGTTCATAATGTTCCTACTTTTTGTGGTTTGCGTATTACTTTTTCTACTTTCATTATTTCAGAAAATCTATGTGATACATCCTTGTATAGCGATATCAACGGACCGTCTTTACACAGTTTTAGTGCGTGAGAAACTGTCGAATGATCCCTGTCTGCATATACCGCAATATCCTTAAAAATTCCCGGTGTATATTCTACAGCGAGCGCCATAAATATCTGGCGCGGCTCTGCATATTTTCTTTCGCGATTTTTCTCAAATAGCTTCGATTCTTTAATCTGAAAATAATCACAGATGAAAATATGTATTGCCTGCAGTTTACTACCTTCACTCCATTTTGTTTCCATCCGCTTTAAGTTTTCCCGGTCGTTCATCTGAAAAACGACGCCGGGCAGGATGTATGGATTAATTTGTGTTTGTTTCATAAGCTTAGTTTTTAAAAAAAAATGTATTTTTTGCTGCTCATATAGTTTACCCCTATACTACATATACTACATATACTACACAGACCTTTTACTTATTGATTATCAATAGTTAAACTCTATACTACATTGTAGTTTTTATGTAGTATAATACTACTACTATACTACACGATACTACAAAATACTACACTATACTACACTATAACTTTTTAATTATCACCTTTGTAGGTATTGTAGTATATGTAGTATAGGGTATATTGATACAGCAGCTCATTTTATATCTTTTTTTTTAAAATGGCATTTCGTCATTTTCGTTTTCTTCCTTATTTGTTTTGTCATCTTCGGGTTCGACGCCCCGTTCAAGAGAGAGATTTAATTTTTCATAATCAAATACATACGAGTTAGTAATATGATTTTCAAATCTCGTTTGCTTTTTCATCCCGATAAATTCTTTTGATGTTTTTAGGTAAAAAAGCAGTGTCGCTTTTGGCAAAGCGTGCTGGCCAGTCCGTCTCATAGTCTCCGCATATACTTCGTATATGCGGGAAAACTTTAGATATATCACTTTTTTAGATACTTCAAATCGCTTTATGTTGTTATTTAATTTGATTTCATAAACTCTATCTATTATAAAATCAGTCTTTTCAGAGAGATGAGCATTCTCAACAGCGCTCTCGATAGTATCCCAAAATCCTCTAATTTCCTGTGAATTTAATATAAATGAGCTCTGGTCTATAATGTTCTGTCTCGCGAGTTTTCGCATTTCATTATAGCTCATGTTCAAATTGAGCTTATCCTCAAAAAACCGGAAGGCCGAAATAATAACAACCATATTACGAAATATCCGGTCTTCGACTTCAGTACCTTGCAAATCTTTATTTAACTCGGAAGAAACCCTGTCATATATCTGAAAATATTCTTTCTCAAATTGGTCACGATATTTGAGAAATGGCAGTGTTAAATGAGAGAGACCGGTTTTTTCAGATTCCTTTAATTCGTTAAAGTTTTTTTGTTCCTGCTCTGTGAATTCATTCTGTGAAAACTGCAAGAGAATAACGCGTTTGAGCAAAGCAATATCAGCCGTTGGCATTTCCTGACCTGTAAGTAATATACCGGCATTGATAACAGATGTTTTGGTTTTCTTCCCTTTCTCAATACCGCCCTTTTTTCTGCCAACTAAATCCCAGGCAGATTTAAGCATCTCTATTTTATCGTAATCCGTTGCATTTTTGTACTCGTCGATCCATGCAAACGCATTACTGAACTCTGCCATGTGTTCAGATAATCCCACTTTTGTGCCGTTATGCAGATTGTATGGCGGTTGCGCCTCGCCAAACAAATACATTAACGACCATGCCATTTGAGATTTTCCGGTATCACTCGGTCCGAAGGCATTAAGTATTGGGAAAAATTTAAACTTATCAGATATAAAATCCTTAAATAGTGTTGCTATAAAAAAGCATATAGCAATTTTCCCGTTATCGCCGAAAACCTTTATAAATTGCTGGCTCCACCACTCTAAATTCACATCATCACGTTCTACTAACTGAAATCTGCGCTCAGCCAGATAGATTGTTTTATCATATTTATATATATCCGACAGCGCAGGAATAAAATAATATTTTCCTTCATGCTCTACGATTCCTGTGTTGTCTAACTCTTTAACCTGTTTTGCAAATATCTTATTTGAAAACGCAAAGAATCCAGCCCTTTGCCAGCCGAGATTTTCAATTAATTCGCATGTTTTTGTATTGTCATACAGTTTCCGCTTAAGACGCATGAATTGTATATCATTCCCCTCAAAAAGAAAATTTCCCGGGCTTTCAACAATTTTTCTGAAATTCTGGAGAGATACCATCGAATCCATATCTATCTCCACGATCTCTTTATGGCCAAAAACATTGGTCATTTCAAAAAGCCGTGTACTATTATTAATAAGCTTAATATGAAACAATGGTTTTAGTACGAAATTCGATATCGGATAATACCCGCCTTCCTTGCTGCGAAAGTAGTACCGGTTTTTATACTCATAAAAACCATATTTTTCTACTTCATATGGATCAACATTTTCCGGTAGATTATCTTTCTCTGCAGATTCTGCCTTATCATCAGCCCGCAGACTTTCGATATGCCGTTGCCATTGCTTTTTCGGTTTTATATGTTTGGCAAGCGCGTCAATATATACATCAGCCTGAGTCTGGCCAAGATGCATAAGCAACTGGCAGGTTTTTTCTATGGCATTGACCTTTTCTTTCGGTTCGTGATTACCTGCTAACCGTTTCGCGTACCAGATTATAAAGTCTAATGTATTCTTAGCCTGATAATCCTGAAACTGCTCAAGGGAAGTAAAATATTCATCCGGATCAGTATCCTGCGGCATAGTGATAACATATACATGAAATCCTTTTTGAATAAGTAATACACCGGTTTTCTCTATTGCTTTAAGCCCATTATCATCGCCGTCCCCGATAATGGTTACACCATTACAGTATCGCTTCAAAACATCGGCTTGTTGCTCTGTAAATGCAGTTCCGAGCGGGGCGACAGTATTCTCAACGCCGATACCGTGCAGTGTTGTAACATCAGTGTTACCTTCTACCAGGTACGCGTTATTACTTTTTGCTATTGCACGCTTTGCCTGGAACAATCCATACAATTCCTTTCCCTTTTTGAATATATCAGTTTCCGGAGTATTGATATACTTCGCATCGGAATCGCCGATGATATCCCGGCCGGAAAAGCCGATTATTTTTCCGCGTTTATTGTGTACCGGAAAAATCATCCGGCCACGAAATCTGTCATATACCTTGCTGTTCTTACTAATAAGGACGCCAGCATCAATTAAGAGATTTTCTTTGTAGGATTTTTCTTTTGCCTTTTTTCTGAGAGTATCCCAGGTATTCAGAGCATATCCAATCTCAAATTTCTTTGCCATTTCCGGGGATATGCGGTCTTTTATTTCCTGCGGTTTCTGGTTTTTAAGATTTTCGCAAAAGTGATCTTTTGCGAATTCGTTGACTATTTCGAGAGAGTTTTTGTGTTTCTGCTCAGCTTCAATTTTTTCTTTTTTCTTGTTAGAGAGTTTTTTCGGCGGTGACAATTTAAACCGGTCAGCAATATCAGTAATCGCTTCCATGAAACTCATTCCTTCATGGTCCATTACGAAAGATATGCCATCCCCGCCTTTCTCGCATCCGAAACACTTGAATATCCCCCGTGACGGGATAGCCGTAAAAGAGGGTGTTTTTTCATCATGGAACGGGCAAAGGCCCTTCCATGTCGCGCCTTTTTTCTGAAGTTGCTGACTCGAATACGCGTTGATTACATCAACAATATTCAAGTCATGTATTTCTTGAATTGTTTGATCAGTATCAGACATATTAGTTCAGGAATATTTTGGGATAATGCTCTTTGTGTGAAAATAGTGTAAGTGAAATGAGCCGGGAAATCTTAAATTTGACCGGCTTTTCTATTTCGAGGTAATATATATGCCTGCTTAGTGTCTCTAATTTGTATCTTTTACGTGTGCGTTTCATAGTATTTTTTTAATAGATTCCAAATAATTCGTATATGCTATACCCAAAAAATTGGGCAATTTTCTGAAGGTCGCCGGCCGGAATATTTTCCGGCGTGTTTTGGGCTTTCTGTATGTAATATATAGAAACCCCTGTATTCTCGTTAATCTCTTGAAGTAATATCATAGAGAATTATTTCTTTTTCAAGAAGCGATAATTCCCGTCTCTTTTTCTGTTAAAAAAGTTTGGTACTGGATATCAAATTCGCGGAGATCTTCTTTGTCGCGAAGACTAATATTATATATGTATAAATCTTCAATTAACTGCAAAGTAGGAGTTTCGCTAATTATCGCCATACGCTTGAGTATCTCTGCTGATATATCCTGATGCCCATTTCGGATTTTTGAAATCGTACTTTTGTGAATATTAAGCAGATACGGTAATTCCCTGTATATATAGAACGGCCTTTTCAGTAACCATTCTTCAAAAGAATGAGGATTGAAGTCCAATTTTTTTGTTTTTTCGTACAGGTCTAAATAGCAATTTTTTTGTTCCATAATAAAAATATTGGTTTTGATGCAACTTTTTTTTCTCTAAAATTCAACAATAATTTATATTGTTATTAACTTTGTATAACAAATATAACAAAAATGTTTGTACAAGACAAAAATTTTTGTATAAAAAATTAATACATAAATTGTTTTTTATGGGCTACATACAGAAAATCAGTAAGTTGCTAAAACAAAAAAATCTGAGTAAAAAAGAAATTGCCAAGCGGATTGGTGTTTCAGGAAATACAATGTATAGCTACATGAATAGAAATAGTGAAATGCCGGTTAATACGCTGATTCATATTGCATCTGAGTTAAATGTACCTGTTTCATATTTTTTCAATGAGGAAAATAACAGGAATTACAACAATTACGAGAATAGCATGCACCTGGAAGCAAAAAAAATAAGCGGGAATGCGACAGCAGCAAACGAGACTCCGCCCAATTACACCAAAAATACAGACAATATAGAATATATAAAAAATCTCGAAGCAAAAATCGAACAGTATAAAAATTATTATTTAAAATACTCCCAAATCTTTGTAATCATCGAAATAAGCGTTAGTGTGGCTACGGAAAACACAATATGCCCGACATTGAGCCAGAATTTTGCCCGGTTGGTAGTCTTCTTTATTTCCTCCTGCTCTTTCTGTAACGTATATACCGGGCATTTAAATTGTTCCTTTTCGAGCTCGTATATCCTCTTTTGATTGCTCTTCAGTAGCTCGTTATTTTCTTGCTGCTCTCTTCTGAGATTTTTGATTTCAGTTTTAATATGACTGAAATTTGCTTCGAGGAGTTTTTGTATGTTTTCTTCGCTCATGTATCTTTTTTTTTATGCCTGATACGTGTTTTATTTCCAGCCTTTGCGTCACAAAGGCTGGAAATCCGAATATATTATGAATGATTATCCGGATTTGGATTAAAATGTTGCTATTAATATCTATTAACTAACGCATCATATACATTATTTCTGTCTATATTAGAACCAAAATGAGCGTAAACGCCCCAAACTTGGCCAGCGTAACAGTAATTAAAATTATCATCAATAGTAGTAAATAACATCATTTGATTATATGATGTTGATACAGTTCCAAATGAACTTATTCGACCTACTTCATTGTTATCCTGATAAAATATCAGATCCCCGGAAGAGCTATCTAATCGCAAATGTTCTATAATAAATCCATTATTTAACCCCCAATTATCGTATGCATTTGTCTCAGGGGGTTGCTTGAAACCGCTGCTATTTTTTACTCTTCCATTCACGCCATCCAAAAAAGTCATTTGGATAGCATTTGCGATATCAATAGCAGTAGCACCTTCTAATGATGAATATGGTGCGCGGTGAACAATTAACAGATCAAAGGCGGAAATGCCGTCTATAGATAATGTATTATTGTATTTAAGTGCAGAATTTCCGTTTGCCCTTACTCCTTCCATGTTATAGTTAGGTTGTCTAATTGATTGAGTAGCACTAAATGAACCTCCAGAATTGCCTTTATTGTTCCAAGAGGTTATTC
>JAIPBW010000037.1 GCA_021738505.1 Bacteroidales bacterium
CGGTTCAGCAGGTAATTTGTTTTCTTCTGCCAAAGGTTTTTTTGTTGGTCAACATTAGGAGTCATAAATCTAAAATATTCCTTTCTTTAAGCGAATTAATAAATTCATCCACATCTTTTGATGCTGTATCTTCCGAAACCTCATATTCTTTAAGCAGCGCATTAATCAAATCTCTCCGGTTAACTTCTCCCTGTAGTTGTTTCCAGAGAAATGTCCCGGTTTCATTCAGTGTGATCAGACCATTAAAGTCCACAACGCGCTCTCCGATCGGAACCACAACATTCATATCGGCTATTTCGCGAAGCATGTAGCCTTCTTTTATTTTCATCTTTTTTCTTATTTTGTTTTCAAAGATACTTTTTTCATCTTCTTATTGGCAAGTATAATTTGATGGTACATTAATCTATTTTTATGTGTTCAAATTCTTTTTTTATAGAATGACTCACCAGCAAGATCAGTTTATCGCGTTTTAATTTCTGAAGGTTTTCCAGAAAATGATTTGCTGCTTTTTCATCCATCCAGCTTGTGGGTTCATCAAGTAAAATTATGGGAGCATCACTGTATAATGTTCTGGCTAATGCAATACGTTGCCATTGCCCCATGCTTAGTTCTTCTCCCTTTGCGAAAAATTTGCCCAGCATCGTCTCATATTGTTGCGGTAAATTTTCAATAACCGGCCTGGCCTGGCTATACTCCGCGCTCCGGAGCATCTTTGCCTTATTGTTTTTATCCTCAATACTGCCGAGTGTAATATTATCCCGGGCCGATAGATCAAATGTGGCAAAATCCTGAAAGATTACGCTGATATTTTTGCGTAATTCGTACAGGTCGAATTTTTTTATGTTGATATTTTCAATGTAAATAGCTCCTTCTGTGCATTCATACAGCCGGCAAATAAGTTTAATCAGAGTGGTTTTTCCCGAGCCGTTTTCCCCATGGATTTTAGAAATTTCTTCTGGTTTTAGATGCAAATTCAATTTATCAAGGATCTTTTTTTCTGATCCGGGATATTTAAACGAAACCTCGTCAAAACGGATACCGGTTGATAAATTTTTAGGGAATGGTACCGGATTTTCCGGGGATTTGATTTGCGGCTGCAAATTAAGAAACTCAAAAAGATTGCTAAGGAAAAGTTTGGTATCGTAAATACCTGATAAATTTGTGACAACACCTTGCATGAACCTTTGGCCCCTGCGAAATGCTTCAAAGTACATTACAAAGCTACCTATAGTTATGGCACCGGCAAATGCTTCTTTGCTTATCAGGTAAATGATAATCATTAAGGCGGCGGCTTCAAATATTGAGGTTAGAAAGTCCAGTTTGGCTTGTCTCGTTGAAATGTTTATATTTTCTTTTAGCAATTTTTGCCGGATTGTAAAGAATTGTTTCTGAAAGTACTCCTTTAGCCTGAACATACGTATTTCCTTAGCAAAATCACGAGCAGTCATTAATTTTGACATATAAGCCGCTTTTCTGTTGGCCTCTGTATTCTTTTTACGCCAATTGTAGAAAATCTTTGCTTTCACAAGTTTTACCCATAAAGAAGGAAGGCCGGCAAGTATCATAATTAGAATTACGACCCAGGAAAATGAGACAAGCAATGCAATTACCCCGATCAGTGACAATAAATTTCTTAAAAAAGATGCAAGACTATTTATAAGTTGTATGGGCCTGTAATTTGCCTCTTGTTGAGCTCTATGAAATGTGTCGTGATAGACCGGATTATCATAAAAAGAAAGATCCAGTTCTGTGGATTTATGATGCAATAAATTACTGATGTAGTTGGTCAGTTTTTGAGATAATATGCGATCGGATAATTGATTAAATACGCTGGCAGCACGTGTAAGCAGGAAAATGGCACAAAACAAAACGGCATATATAATGATCGGGGATAAATCTGTACTTTCCGGGTTGTTAATATTGCTTGTGATTTTATCTACTAACAATTTTACCATGTATAAAAAAGCTAAAGGCAGCACACTTTGTAAAATAATCAATCCAATTCTTACATAAAAAAGCCGTTTATCGCTTTTATAAACTATACGAATAGCTTGTTTTAGATTATTGGCATCCGATTTTATTTGGGATTTTTTTATCACAGGGGTGAACGGTCCTTTTCTTTTTGTTTTACATGAAAGAATGCGTAATAAAAATAGCAGAAATTAGTAAAGTTAAACCACTTTATTTGGGAAGTAGTTTAAATTATTTTATACATTTTTATTAGTTCTTTATGGTTAATTAAATTTTTAATAAAGTCGTAATCGCCACATAACCAAAGCAGCCGTGTTAATAAAGGTAGCAATTGTTGATAGCATAGACCAATTAATTGTTTTAGGCTCAACGACATAAATGGCATCTCCGGCTTTAACCATAGGAGCTTCATTTTCATCTCTATTTCGCATATATTTTCGAATATTTAATTCTTCTGTTTCACCATTGGCCCTTATAATTTTGATAGTTTTTACTTTGTTCATCTCTTTTATTCCCCCTGCAAGTCCTATGGCAAAGAAAAGTTCCTGATCTTCAAATATTTGGTACTGTCCCGGTTAGTTTACATATCCGAAAATGTTAATGGTTTGCTTTTTAATGTCTCGAATAAAAATAGTTGCAATCGGATTAACCACATATTTTTCAAGGGCCGTTTCTATTGTGTCTTTTAATTCTTTAGTTGTCATTCCTGCAACCACAATACTTCCAAAGCCAGGGTATTGTAGTGTTCCGTCGGGGAGCACGTAGATTTTTTCAATACTAAATTCCGGGTGTTCCATAACCCGCACATCCAGAACATCGCCACGATTAATTACATATTTGTTTTGTTGGGCAGATAAAGAAAACGATAATAGCGTGATAATAAGGCTGGTAAGACATATAGTGATTTGTTTATTCATAATAATTGGAGTTTTATCATTTAATAAATGGGCTTTTGATTTTCTTTTTGCGAGATAAATTTACGTACCATATTTTCACGCATTGCTTTATACGATGGTTCGTCCGGGAAAAAGTAAACATTATCTTTTTCTCTGATAAACCTGCCCGGAATCCTTCCATAAGAAAAATCAGGTACAGAAAGCATATCTCGATATAGACTCACGATTTTTTTAACTGTTAAATCTGTTTCGACAGTTTTTTGAACTTTTTTTAGAGTTTGAATTTTCTTTGCCGGATTAAGTTGATTAAAAGATTTCCGCATGGCGTTGATCACATATCGCTGGCGTTGATGCCTTAGAACATAAGCATTGGAAAGATGCTCGGGATTTGCTTCAAAAACATCAGTACGCGTCATATCTTGTTGTTTATAATTGTCAAATTTTCTTTTTATTCTTTTAAAATCAAGAAAACGAATGTATTCCCATGCGTAAAATCCATCTAAACGCGATTTCCCTGAAGATAGGTCATAAGCCTCTGCAAATTGTTTATCCAAATCAACTTCTACACCTTCTAAAAGATTAATCATTTGAATAAATGATTCTTTTTCTTGTACAATGTAATAATCCAACTTCGTTTCAAGTTGTCGCTGTATGATGTCTTTCGTTGGCTCTACTCCAAGTGTGAAAAGGATATCAATTAATCTGTAATTATTTGATAACAAAAGGGATGAATGGGGTATATGTGTTAGATTAACACGTTCTAATTCAGGAAAATAATTAATGATGATATAAACAGCAGGTAAACCAACATATAAGATATTGATTTGTCTGATGTCTTTTTCTCCTAAAAGAAGGTTGGAGTCTGGTAATATGGAGGATTGTCGGGTAAATGAATTGGTATATATTTCCGGTAAATTAAATTGAGATGTATCATCAATAGAGTTTGCACGTCCCGGAATATGGTATATGGAGTCGTGATCTATCGGTTGGTCTAGATTGATATTTCGTATATCAGCAAAATGCGTTAGCCCGTTCGCCTTTCGAATCAACATGCTTAAATTGGCATCTGCTGAAATATCGTAAACAGCCGGAAGTTGGACTTCTCCACATATACCGGCACGAATGGTTTCTTTTTGTTTTTTTAAGCTGTTGTTGTCACAGCCTCGTAATAAAATCAATATTAAGATTAAAATAAATAAAGTAAATAAGCTACTTAAAAAAACAACCTTCCGTTTACGGTAATTTGTAACTTTCTTCCTCCTATGATTTCGTTTTACCTTGTGCATATAATTTGCAAGCTAATGATTTTATGTGCTTTTAAAACCCGTAAGTTTTCTATTAGAGAAGTTATTCATAGTAGCCTTTATACTTATATCCAGTATAGTATCGATAATAGGAATATTTACCCATTTTAAAGTATTGCATATTTCTTACGATAGTACCAATTATTTTTTTCCGGTTATGCTGTTTCATAAGCGTAAGCATGCTGTCAAAAGAACGACGACTTGTGTATTTAAGGCGTATGACAGGTATTATTGCTCCCACATGGTCGAGTAAGAAAGTTATATCAGGAATAAATAGAACAGCCGGTGTATCAATCACGACAATATCATAGTTCTCACTGGCCCAGGTTAAAAACTCCTTGATTTTATTGTTATCATAATCAATGATATCTTTGTCTGCATTAATTTTCCCTGAAGCTACATAAAACATATTTTTTACCTCAGTTTGTTGAACCATTTCATCCTTATTGATTTCTCCCATTAGATATTCTGTTAGCCCGGGATTTTTGCTGTTCAATTCACGTGTCATTCCCGGGTCGAACAAATCAAAATCGATCATTAGGACTTTTCTGTTGTTTTCCGAAAGGTAGCGAGCTAGTTTTATCGTTGTAGAAGATTTTCCTTCACTTCTGACCGGACTACATAAAGCAATAGTATTTGAAGATGAGTTTTTTAAAGATTGTAGCACATTTACGGTTATGGTTGCAAACTCATCTTGTCGCCAGTCCAAATTATTCTTCATTTTATTGACGATCGACTCGAAGGTTTCTTGTTTGATAAATGGAACAGTGCCTATAACAGGATAATTATAAAATCGCTCATAATCCTGGATAAGCATTATCCGGTTGTCAATATAATCGTATAAAATAATGGAACCACCCCCCGTGACCAAGCCAAGCAGCAGAGCAACGGCTATCATCATTAGATTATCATCCTTTTCGGGTTCTACCGGTACCTGCGGTTCATCAATAATTGTAAATCGGTTTTTCCCTCCTTGTGCTTCTGACTGTATGTTTATCAGCTTTGCATTCAGGTGGTTAATTGTGTTGAGAATCATTTCCCGATTCCGGGCTAACTGTTGATGGTTGGTGTTCATCGTGTCAGGTCTTACCTTGCTTTCGATATCATCAATAACAGCTTTTAATGACTCTATTCGTGCTTCCAGAGAAATTTCACGTATCGTTTGTTCCAGAAATCGTTGTTTTAATTGTTGTTTGACAGGATCTATTGCTTCGCTACGGATCTCCATTCTTTGCTCAATACTATCATTAAGCATTTGCTTGATTTGCCTGATGTTATCTTTAATTGCTATCACATTAGGGTGGTCATCTGTATTTCTTGTTTTGGCACGGGCTAAATCAACATGGAGGTTCATTAGCTGTACTTTAAGAGGCTCTGAAAAAGATGATTCACTGGTGATAGTACCATCTAAGCTGGTTAGCTCGCTCTCGGTTTTTGCTTTACCCGCTTTTGTCGATGCCAGTTCAATATGTGCATTCTGAAGATCAGTGCGAAAAGACTCAATATCAGCTACCATTTCATTTATGTCACGTTCAAGATAAGGATTGGATGATTGTTGCTCCATGATCTTACGGTCAATTTTTTTGAGCTTTTTATTGTTCTCATTTAATTGGGTTTTAATAAAGTTGACCGTTTTCTTTGAATTTTCAACGTGGTATTTTGTTAGTAATTCATTCATGGATTTTACAAAAGCATTGGCAAGTACCGGAACATGCTTTTTATTTGTTGAAAATACACTTACTAAAAATACCGGTGCTTCACCAAAACTACTTAGCGATTTTGAATCTTCTTCTTGTTTAATGTTTACCTGAAGCCCCCATTTTTCACTTTGAGAATTTAAGGGGAGTTGTGAATTTTCAATAGTAAGCTTTAAAGCTTCACGAGATCTCATTACGCTGAGCCAGAAATTTTTATCGAACTTTGAGTTGTCACTCCCTGAACTTATCGAAATTATTCTACTGTTTGTTTGAGTAAAACCACCACTTCCCCCACCGAATTTGACATAAAACATCTCTTCTGTCGAAGTATAAATCTCTTCGTTTTGATTAGTCATGTAGTAGGCAAAGACTAGCAATATCGTTAAAAGAAAAACACCAATAAACAGCCATTTATGGATAAAGAATATATGCAAATAGCGCCATATATCAATGGAGTTATCTTTTGAAAACTGGTATTCTTCAGGAGCATTATTGTGTGGAGGGGGGTACATAATGTTTTCGATATTTTTTCTTTTTGGTTATTTAGGGTTTTACTTGTGAATGGCAAAAATAAATCAAATAGAATGGTTTTTGCAAATTTATAATTGAGACTGTATAATAAGTTGGCGAATTAGGATTTGAACAAGATAGGAATGGTAAATTAAATATGTTGATGTACAATAGATTAGTTGGCGAAAAAAACATATTATCAATAATTATAGTAGCTTATTTATATTTGTTATAAATTAACCATAGCAAAATAATAGATGCTTATTATGAATTACTCCACAAAATATCGAGCCGGATAATATAAGTTGTTTTTAAATTTTCTTTTTGCTTCTGTTTTCATTCTTATGGTTAATCCCTGTATGTCTTCCATGCGGAAATATGCCTGCTTTAAAGTGGAGTCTGTAAAATATATTGTGTCTTTATATGTATATGTTCTTTTTCCGTTTTTTGTTACAATATTTAATTCCCGCGGGCTTTTGCTTAACCTGAAATGGGGATGCAGGTAATCCAGCAGGCGGGTGATATTTTGTTGATTGCCATGATAATGATTGCATTGATGACAAAAAAACAAGCGTATATTCTTAAATTTTATAACGTCATTTGCTGTTGTTGTTTGGCAATAGGGACAGGGTTTTTGGACAACCTGATCTAGCGTGTATTGACTGGCAATATCTTGGAATTTTAACTTATAAGGGGACAGGTAATTGGTAAAGTTGGCCATGGATAAAACTTGTTGTATAGATACAAAAACAAGAATAAAGACCAGAACGGGCTGACCCATGAATAAAAAGCCGTCAAAAGCTCCATGCAATGCTACGCTCCAGATAAAAGCAGCCCCTAACATTTTCCATGATTTTTTTTCGAATTTGACCCGGTAAAATGCATATCCCATAAATACGCTGAATGCAATATGCATAGGTGTGCTGATGAATAAGCGCATGAAGAGCAAATATTCCTCACCGGCCATACGGTTGGCATACATGTAGTTTTCAATGAGCGAGAATCCTAATGCTACACATGCAATGTAAATTATAGAATCATTTATCTCACTGACTTGTTTGCGGATAAACGGCCAGCTTATCAAAAGCCCGGCCAATTTGGCAAATTCTTCTATCGGGCCAATAACCAAAAGAGCCCCGGTAAAGGTATTTAGAAAATTGTTGGGAATAATTGGTGTAAATAGCTCATAAAGCCCCAGACTAAGTATAACTGCTGCTCCACCACCAAAGCCAACTGTGAAGGCCATAGCCCAAAGAGGTTCGCGGGCGTAAATGTCAAACCGCTGAAGGTACCGCACAGCAAAAATACCCAATAGGAAAGAGATAAATATACTGACTATTGACCAGCTCATAGATAAGTGTTTTGCCTGACCAAAGTACAAAAAAATAAAAACACCCGAATACTATTATCCGGGTGTTTAGGTCTATAAATTTGAAGCTGAACGTATTACCCTTCTATCCAGCTAGTAATTTTTTCATCCATTGGTTTTGTACGTGTGCCAATAACTTTATGAAGATTTCCTTCTTCATCAATCAGGTATTTTTGAAAATTCCATTTGACTTTGGAATCCTTTTCTCCATTTTTCTCCTTCTTGGTAAGCCATTGATAAACAGGGTGTATATCTTCTCCTTTTACCGAGATTTTTGACATCATAGGGAAAGTGACTCCATAGTTTTTCTTGCAGAACTTCTTAATCTCTTCATCTGAGCCGGGCTCTTGATTCATGAAATTATTCGCCGGAAATCCGATGATAACAAAGTCATCGTCTTTATATTTTTTATATAATTCCTGAAGTCCTTCGTATTGTTTTGTAAAGCCGCATTTTGATGCAGTATTTACAATCATTACTTTTTTCCCTTCCAACTGGGAAAAACTGAAATCATTTCCGTTTATATCTTTTACGGTGAAATCATAAAAATTTTGAGCGGATCCCATAGACATCATTAAAATTGAAATTACGGTTAGCAGAATTGATCTTAGCATAGTACTTATTTTTTTGATTAACTTAGTGTCTTTCTATAAGGTGAACAAGGATACTGGATTATTTTTTACTTGCTTGTAATTTTATAGTTAAACCAATGTCATCATGGATGAAATTGTCTTTCAGGTCATCGAATACCTTTTTCGAACCATAATTAACATTCCATTTAGTCCGGTCAATAAGGAACTGGGGTGTCTGTGCTTCGATTTTATTGTCCAGGTTGTTGACCTGAGCCCTGAAACTAATGTTTTTACTGATATCTTTAATGATCAAATTACCGGATATCTTATGTGTTAGCTGCATTCCTTTTTCTGTAGTTGCACCATTAAGTTTTTGAGCATCTGTGATCTCAAATTTAATAGTGGGGAATGTATCCGTGTTGAAAAAATCGGGTGATTTCAGGTGATTTGATAACTTGTCATTCATTTCAGGATCTTCAATGTCTTCTACAGTTAACGAAGATACATCCATAGTGAAATTTCCACCTGTAATCATGTCTCCTTTCATCATGAGTTTGCCTTTTGTCACAGGAACAAAACCATGATGTTCACCGCCGGGTTTTGTACCCAGCCATTTTACCGTACTGTTGTTTGAGTTAACGCTGTAGGTTATACCTTCACCTGTTTTGGCTTTTTCAGCTTCTTTGGTTTCGGTTTTTTCCCCTTCCGGGTTCATGCAGGACTGCAGCAGGCTTGCGGAAATTAATGCAATTGCCAAAAATCTTAGTGTTTTCATTTGCTTAGTTTATATAGGTTATTATTTGATAACTTACTAAACAACAAAATCTGAAAATTGTTGAGCATTATTTCGAAGAAGGTTTTACTTTCGCGCTCAAAATGAAATTAGACCGTCAAATATTAGATCTGGCTGTACCCAATATTATCAGCAATATTACTGTTCCTTTGCTTGGGATGGCTGACCTGGCTCTTATGGGGCATCTGGCTTCTCAGCAGCATATTGGTGCTATTGCTTTGGGGACGACTATATTTAATATGATTTATATGATTTTTGCTTTTCTTCGCATGGGGACCAGTGGGTTTACGGCTCAGGCATTCGGAGCTAAAGAAAATACGTTAAGCATACTGATCCTTTCCCGTGCACTATTTGTTGCACTTTCAGTGGCCTTCTTTATTTTGATAATGCAACTGCCTATTGAGAAGTTGAGCTTTTGGGTTTTAGATGCTTCAAAGGATGTTGAGGAGCTTACGCGTTCTTATTATAACATTAGAATTTGGGCTGCTCCGGCTACCATTAGTATTTATGCGTTCAATGGATGGTTTATCGGAATGCAGAATGCAAAGATCCCAATGTTTATTGCGATAATTATCAACGTGATAAATATTACTCTCAATTTTGTATTTGTTTATTTTTATGATTTATCATCCGATGGAGTAGCTCTTGGAACGGTTGTTGCCCAGTATATAGGATTATCACTGGCATTGATTTTTCTGCTGAAAAAATATCCACATCTTTTACCGCTCTGGAAGTGGAAAGAGATGATGCAGCTAAAAGCGTTTAAGCTTTTTATGCGGGTAAACGGAGATATTTTTATACGTACGGTTTTGCTTATTTCCTCTCTCTCTTTCTTTACTATAGTATCAGCTCAGATAGGAGATACAATTCTGGCTGTTAATTCCATATTGTTTCAATTCTTTTTGTTCTATTCTTATTTTATTGATGGGTTTGCCTATGCTGCAGAAGCATTGGTAGGGAAACATTTAGGAGCTGGTGATCCCCGCGCAGTAAAACATACGGTAAAACGTTTGTTTTTATGGGGACTAATGATTTCGCTTCCTTTTACAGCTATTTATTTTAGCGCGAATGATTTAATACTGAGACTTCTCACGGATCAAAGCGAAGTCCTCAACAATGCCAGTCCCTATTTGTTCTGGGTTGCCCTGATTCCGCTTATTACATTTCCGGCTTTTCTCTGGGATGGTATTTTTATCGGTGCCACGGCTTCGCGACCCATGCGTAATACTATGATTATTGCCTCGATTTTTGTTTATCTGCCGGCTTATTATTTGTTAACTCCTGTAATTGGTAACCATGGATTATGGTTGGCTTTGTTTTTGTTTATGGCAGCCAGGGGAATAAGTCTGACCTTTTTTGCTCCTCGCAACGTTTTTCGATTTTCAGATTAAAATCTAAAACCAATTTTCATTCCAGTTGTTGTAATAATGGCAACCAAGGCGTTGCTTTTTAGTTTTCTTAAAAATCAATAATATATGGCAAATAAGGCGACCAATACAAAAAAGAAAAAAACTTCCATACTTGAAAAATTAAATATTGATAAAGACTCCATTCTCGACGATTACCGGTTGGGATATGAAAGTCGTAATGCAAGTTTGATCGGCAGAAGAGAGGTGCTTACGGGCAAAGCCAAATTCGGAATCTTTGGTGATGGAAAAGAAGTTGCACAACTGGCAATGGCCAAAGTTTTTCAAAATGGTGACTGGCGTAGCGGTTACTACCGTGACCAGACCTTCATGATGGCTACAGATAACCTTTCACTTGAGCAGTTTTTTGGTCAGCTATATGGAGATACCAGCCTGGAGGCTAATCCTGATAATAGCGGGCGACTGATGAATAACCATTTCGCTACGCGACTTTTGGATGAAAATGGTGACTGGTATGATCAAACGAAACAAAAAAATACTTCTGCAGATATTTCCCCCACTGCTGGTCAAATGCCAAGATTACTCGGCTTAGCGTTGGCTTCGAAAGTCTACCGACAGGTTGAGGTTCTCAGAGAAGCAAAGAAATTTTCCGTTAACGGAAATGAAGTTGCATTTGGAACGATCGGAGATGCTTCCACGTCCGAAGGGCATTTCTGGGAAACATTAAATGCTGCCGGTGTTCTTGATGTACCTCTGGCCATGTTTGTTTGGGATGATGATTATGGAATTTCCGTACATAAAAAACATCAGACGGTAAAACAAAGCATTTCTGAGGCCCTGGAAGGTTTTCGGCGTGAAAATGGAAGTGGCTTTGAAATATACAAAGTGGAAGGTTGGAATTACGAGAAGATGCTGGAAATATTCCACGAAGGTGTGGAAAAAGCCCGGAAGGAACATATCCCGGTGCTTTTTCATGTTGTTGAGCTTACTCAGCCACAAGGCCATTCTACTTCAGGATCACATGAACGCTATAAAAGCAAAGAACGACTACAGTGGGAAGAAGAGCATGATGGCTTGAAGATGATGAGAGACTGGATTGAGAAACGCAATTTTGCGGATAGTGAAGAATTGGATACCATTGAACAGGAGTCTGCCAAAAAAGCCAAAGAAGCTCGCAAGGCTGCCTGGAAGCACTTTACTAAACCATTGAAGCAAAAGCAGAAAGAATTGCTCAACGTGATGGACATCAGCAGTTGTAATTGTGCTCAAAGCATCAAGATTGATCAGATGAAACAAGAGATCAATCAAGTGGCAGAACCCATACGCAAGGATGTTATCTCACAAGGTAAAAAAATGATGCGGTTGATCTGTGATAGTTGCAGTCAGCCCGAAAATTCGCTCCGTACAAATGTTACGGAATGGCTAAATAAAGAAATTCAGGAGGGGAAAGAAGCTTATAGTTCGCATTTGTATGCAGAGAATGATCGCTCCGCCGTTAAAATTCCTTTCGTGGAGCCGGAATATAGCGAAGAAAGCAATCCTGTTCCGGGACGCGAAATTCTAAGGGATAACTTTGATTATATTTTTGAACATAACTCTAATGCTTTGATCTTTGGAGAAGATGTTGGTAAGATTGGAGGTGTAAACCAAAGCCTTGAAGGGATGCAGGAAAAATACGGAGAAATGCGGGTCTCCGATACAGGCATTCGCGAAGCTTCTATTATTGGTCAGGGGATTGGTATGGCATTGAGGGGACTAAGGCCTATTGCTGAAATCCAATACTTTGATTATTTATTATATGGACTGCAGGTAGTAAGTGACGATTTAGCTACTTTACATTACCGGACAAAAGGCGGACAAAAAGCCCCTATGATCATTAGTACACGGGGACATCGCCTGGAAGGTATATGGCATTCCGGTTCTCCCTTAAGTATGGTGATTAACTCAATCCGGGGTGTGAATGTTTTGGTTCCGCGAAATATGACTCAGGCCGCCGGATTTTATAATACGATGATGAAAGCTGATGAACCTGCTTTGATTATTGAGCCATTGAATGGTTACCGCCTGAAAGAGGAGCGACCCCTAAACATAGGGGAGTTTACAACACCCGTGGGCGTGCCTGAGGTACTAAAAGAAGGAAAAGACGTTACACTCGTTACCTATGGGTCTTGTGTGCGCATTGCACAGGATGCTGAAAAACAACTAGCTGATTTTGGTGTCGATGTTGAACTTGTGGATGTGCAGTCTCTTTTGCCGTTTGATATCAATCATAAAATTGTTGAATCTCTGAAAAAAACCAGTAAAATAGTCTTCTTTGATGAAGATGTTCCGGGCGGAGCCACGGCTTTTATGATGCAAAAAGTGATAGAAGACCAGAAAGGATACCGGTATTTGGACTCTGAGCCTCTAACCGTTACAGCTCAAAGCCACAGGCCTGCATACAGTACCGATGGTGATTATTTCTCAAACCCGAATGCCGAAGATGTTTTTGAAGCTGTTTATAATCTGATGCATGAATACAATCCGGCAAAATATCCAAAAATATTTTAAAGGAGATTAATTTTTAAATGAATGATTTAAGGATTGATGTACTTATTAAACCGCCATGGTGAAAATTTTTCGACACACAGGAGAATGATTAAATGCGAAGCGGCGAGTTGGCGATGATGCGAACTGAGCGTCCCGATAGCTATCGGGATAAGCGACTTAAGAGTCCCGATAGCTATCGGGATTAGCGAACGAAGAGAACGAAGAGACATAGAGAAAAGCGAACCCCGGTGAAACAGCTCCTGCCGTCGCGTTTCATCCCGTTTGATTGGAGTAAAATCAATGGGACAAGCGGGGCAAGCACAACACGGAACAACGAACAAGGAACAACGAACAAAATTTTAATCATATGAATATTATCATAACAGGTGCAAGCAGGGGAATAGGATACGAATTGGTTAAGTGGTTTGCCCGCGAGGGTAAACATAATATCCTGGCCTTATCCCGCAGCAAAAGCAAATTACAGGAACTTCAGCGGGAAGCAACTAACGAAGGAAAATCAAGAGTTTTCATTTTGCCGTTCGATCTGGTTAACGGAAATTTTAGAGATGAATTACTACCCTTTGTCAATGCTCATTTGCCAAAGGTTGATGTATTGATAAATAATGCAGGCAAGTTGATAAATAAAAGGATCGAAGATACTTCCGATGATGAATTTGATGCACAGTTCAATGTGAATATTAAGGGTCCTTTTAAAATTGTAAGGGCATTATATGAGCACTTTGCCGAGAATGCCCATATCGTCAATATTACAAGCATGGGGGGCTATCAGGGAAGCATAAAATTTCCGGGCTTAGGAATTTATAGTGCGTCAAAAGGAGCTATTTCCATTTTTACGGAAGCATTGGCGGAGGAATGGAAAGAGCGGAATGTCTTTGTAAATGCATTGGCTCTTGGGGCAGTGCAAACCGAGATGTTATCCGAAGCATTTCCGCAAATGAATGTTGATACAGCACCGGATGAAATGGCTGCTTATATCGGGCAATTTGCTCTTACCGGGCATCGGTTTTATAATGGAAAAGTATTGCCGGTGACAAATTCTACTCCTTAAAAACGTTGTTTTTTGATTGATAAAAGTCTGCAAAAATCTATAATTTTGCCCCGGAGGTAAGTTTATGGAAAATCCACAAGATATAATCCGGCATCCGGGTAAAATTGTTAGCATCGACAGGAATGAGATTCACGTGCAAATACTTTCCATGTCGGCATGTTCAAGTTGTCATGCAAAAGGTTTTTGTTCGGCAGCCGATATGGAAAATAAAATTGTCGACGTAAAAAACAATTACCAGGATAAGTTTCAGGTTGGCGACAATGTTACCCTAGTGCTGAAAAGAACCAAAGGTAGTCAGGCAGTCTTCTTAGGTTATATTATGCCCTTTCTTGTTGTTTTAACTGGCTTGATTGTTTTTACCACGACAATGGACAATGAAGGTCTGGCTGGTTTATTTTCATTAGCTTTACTAGCGCCTTATTATATTATTCTTTCCCGTTACCGTGATAAAATTAAAGAGCGGTTTGATTTTAAGATTCAGGAATAATTCTAACCATATTTTGTGAGTCAGCTTGTATTATAGACAGGCTTCACTAGTTGAAATCCTCAGTGAAACAAAATCCTATGCTTTTTTGCCCATATAGTCTCTAAATTGCTACTTTTCAATAATTTAGAGGCTTTCTAAACAATTTTATCAATAGTCAGATAATCAATATATTCTGATAAATTCAAAAAGCTAATTCTGCCTTCCAAAATATTTAAATGTCAGTAAATGAACAAAATAAGGTTTGACTTCATGTTTTTTCCATTTTAACAATTGTTTATACTTTTGCCTTGTGTTAAACAGATAACAGGGTTTTAAAGTTTCATCAAAAGAAGGAGTAAGCGGTGAGTCAAATTATTTTAAGTGCGGTTATTTCATTAAGTGCAATAGGTGGTGCTGCAGCAGTGATTTTGTATTTCGTTGCTCAAAAATTCAAAGTTATTGAAGATCCACGCATTGATCAGATCGAAGAAATATTACCGGCAGCCAACTGTGGAGGTTGCGGCTATGCCGGTTGTCGTGCATTTGCTGAGGCATTAGTAAAAACAGGCGATCTGGAAAATCTTTATTGTCCCGTAGGGGGGAATGAACTAAACAAAGAGATTGCTCCTATTTTGGGTGTAGAGGTAACAGAGAAAGAACCAGAGGTAGCCGTTATACGATGCAATGGTACAAAAACAAATGCCCCGAAAAAAGTAGAGTATGAGGGACCTCAATCATGCGCATTTGCCCATTCCCTTTTTGCCGGAGAATCCGGATGCCCCAATGGATGTCTGGGATTAAATGATTGCGTGGAATCTTGCGATTTTGATGCCATGTATATGGACGAAGAAACGGGATTGCCCGTGGTCATAGAAGATAATTGTGTGGCTTGCGGTGCTTGTATTGAGGCTTGTCCCAGAGATATTATTGAACTCAGGCCAAAAGGCAAAAAAAATAAAAGAGTTTTTGTTTCCTGTATTAATATTGAAAAAGGAGCCGTTTCTAAGAAACATTGTTCTGTATCCTGTATTGGCTGCGGTCAGTGCGTTACTGCTTGTCCGTTTGATGCCATATCATTGGAAAATAATTTAGCATATATCGATCCTGAAAAGTGTAAATTATGTCGCCTTTGTGTGCCGATATGCCCGACAGGTGCTATCGTGGAAGCTAATTTTCCTGAGATGACGGATAAATTAGTTGAAAAAGCCAAAGAAAATTATTCCAAGCAAAAAGAGAAGAAAAAAGGAGCAGGTAAAGACAAAGCACAACCCAAAAAAGCAGCAGCTGATAAAAAAGCTACAGCTTCTCAGGAAAAAAGTTCAAAGGAAACATCGAGCTCATCATCGCCAGATGCTAAGAAAGATGAAGCCGGAAATGACTCCGAACAATCATCAAAACTAAAGAATAATGATAATTCTGCAGCGGGAAATCCTGAAAATAAGTAGGAGGCTATAGATATGAAAACATTCAAATTAGGCGGTATACATCCTGCGGAAAATAAAATGGCGGCCAGTCAGCCAATAGAGGAATTTCCGCTTCCCAAACAAGGTATTATTCCCGTTTCACAACATTTGGGAGCGCCGGCAAAACTGCTGGTTAAAAGAGGGGATCAGGTGAAAACCGGTCAATTGATTGGCGAAACTGCCGGATTTATTTCTGCAAATATACATTCTCCTTATACCGGAAAAGTCAAAAAAATAGATAATGTGCTTGATGCCAGTGGCTATAAAAGACAGGCCGTTATTATTGATGTGGCTGATGAAGAGGAGTGGGAAGAAGATATTGATCATTCAGAGGATATAATCCGGGAGATTACAGCTAATCCCGATGAAATCGTTAATAAAATGAAAGCCAACGGAATAGTTGGTCTTGGCGGAGCCACATTTCCTTCTCACGTTAAATTGATGGTTCCGGAAGGGAAGAAAATTGAATATCTTATTATCAACGGGGTCGAATGTGAGCCTTATCTTACGAATGATCACCGGCTGATGCTCGAAAAGACGGAAGAAATGCTCATCGGAATTAAAATTCTGATGAAAGGACTTGGTGTTGATAAAGCGATTATCGGTATAGAAAATAATAAGATGGATGCCGTTGAGCATATAAGGTCTATGCTTAAAGATTTCAAGGGGATTTCAGTAGAGCCTCTGAAAGTAAAATATCCACAGGGGGGTGAAAAGCAATTGATAAAAGCACTTGTTAATCGCGAAGTCCCCGGTGGCAAACTTCCTTTAGATGTTGGTTGCGTTGTGAACAATGTGGCCACAGCTTATTCAGTTTACGAAGCCGTTCAAAAAAATAAACCTTTAATCGACCGTATTATAACGGTAACAGGTAAAAACCTTCAAAAGACAGCCAATTTAAAAGTTCGTTTTGGTACGCAATTGAGTGAACTTGTGGATCATGTGGGTGGATTACCGGAAGATACAGGTAAAATTGTTTCCGGAGGTCCTATGACAGGCAAAGCTCTTCCTTCTCTTGATGTTCCGGCGACGAAAGGTACTGCCGGGATTCTCGTTATGACCCAAAAAGAAGCAAAATTTGCTGATCCCCGGAACTGTATCCGTTGTGCAAAATGTACGGAGGTTTGTCCGCAGGGATTAGAACCCTATCTGCTGCACCAATTCGGAGAACTCGAAAGACCTGAAGATGCGGAGGCAAATGGTATAATGGACTGTATCGAATGTGGTTCCTGTAATTATATTTGCCCGTCCAACAGGCCATTGCTGGAATATGTAAGGGTAGGCAAGGCCAAAACAAGTGAAATGATTCGAAATAGAAAGCAAAAGTAAAATTCAAAGGCAATGAAGAATCAATTAATCATATCAAGCTCCCCGCATGTGCGTGGAAACTGGACAATTGAGAAAGCAATGTATGGTGTCGTAATGGCTATGATCCCCGCTATGTTGGTTTCTTTTTATATGTTTGGATTGGGAGCATTACGCGTCATGCTGATTTCTATAGTTGCATGTATGGCTGTAGAATATGTGATTCAAAAATATGTTATTAAAGGTCCTGTTACAATTACTGATGGTTCAGCCATAGTCACAGGAATTTTGCTGGCCTTTAATGTGCCAACAAGTATTCCGTCATGGATGTTGATTGCCGGAGCAATCGTCGCTATCGGAATGGGTAAAATGTCTTTTGGCGGACTGGGAAAAAATCCATTTAATCCGGCCCTGGTAGGTCGTGTTTTTATGCTCATTTCCTTTCCTGCTGCTATGACTACCTGGCCGAAGCCTATTGTGTCCAGAGAGTTTTTCTCTTTTGCAGGGCTGGATGCTAAAACTTTGGATACAGTTACAGGACCTACACCTTTAGGAATACTCAATGAACAAGGTGCAAATGCAGTTACACCGGATTATGTAAATCAATTATTGGGTAGTATGAGTGGTTCTATGGGGGAAATTTCTGCCCTGGCATTGATTCTGGGAGGAATTTATTTAATTGCCCGAAAGATTATTACCTGGCATGTTCCGGTTTCTTATCTGTTATCATCATTTGTATTTGCCGGCATACTTTGGCTTGTGGATCCTTCACAATATGCAGATCCATTATTTCACATGGTTACCGGTGGATTAATGTTAGGTGTCTTTTATATGGCGACAGATTACGTATCATCGCCAATGTCTAAAAAAGGAATGCTGATTTTTGGTGTTGGTGCAGGTGTGCTGACAATCCTGATCCGCGTCTTTACGCCCTATCCGGAAGGTGTTTCTTTTGCGATTCTACTGATGAATGGATTTACACCGTTAATTAATACCTATACCAAGCCAAAGAGATTCGGTGAAAAGCAACCGGTTAACTAAAAACAGAAAAACATCCAGTGTTATTATGGCAAATAAAGAATCCACATTTACAAATATGCTCCTGACGATGGTTATTGTTACAGCAGTAGCCGCGTTAGCGTTGGGAGGTGTATATAAGGCAACAAAAGCGCCTATCGCAAAGAATCAGGAGAAAAAGACGAATGCTGCTTTGCAAAAAGTCCTTCCGGAATTTGACAATAAAATTACCCGGGATACAAAAACTTTGGAGACTGACCTGGGAAAAGAAATCACTTTGTATAAAGCAAAAAAAGATGGAGAACTAGTAGGGGTTGCTATTGAATCTTTTTCTACTAAAGGTTATTCCGGGCTTGTTAAAATCATGGTCGGGTTTTTACCAGACGGGACGATCAAGAATATTTCCGTGCTTCAACATGCCGAAACTCCAGGTTTAGGTGATAAGATGGAGAAGGGCAAGAGTGAATGGAGTAAACAATTTAACGGAAAAAATCCTGCTGAATTTAATTTGTCCGTATCGAAAGACGGCGGAGATGTAGATGCGATAACAGCAGCAACAATTAGTTCCAGAGCATATTGCGATGCTGTAAAGCGTGCTTATAAAGCTTTCAAACAAGAAATAAAAGGAGGCGAATAATGAATCAAGTACAAAATTTTACCAAGGGATTGTTTAAGGAAAATCCGGTGTTTGTCATGATGTTGGGGCTTTGCCCGGCATTAGGAGTTACCACATCAGCCATTAACGGGCTTGGGATGGGCTTAGCCACTACCTTCGTTTTGCTGATGTCAAATATCGTGGTATCCATTATTAAAAATGCGATTCCTCCCAAAGTGAGGATCCCGTCCTTTATTGTGATTATTGCATCATTTGTTACGATTGTGGATCTTACTATGAATGCTTATTTACCATCACTACACAAAGAACTGGGTTTGTTTATCCCGTTGATCGTGGTAAACTGCCTTGTGATGGGACGTGCTGAAGGTTTTGCCTCCAAGAATAACACCCTTTCCTCTATTATAGATGCATTAGGTATGGGTTTTGGATTTGCTATTGCTCTGACTATTCTGGGCGGTGTGCGTGAAATCCTTGGGTCAGGAGCTATCTTTGGCGTCTCACTTGTTGATGCAGATCTTATGTTAGCTTTCGTTTTAGCTCCCGGTGCCTTTATTGGACTGGGTTACCTTATTGCAATTCATCGAGCGATCAAGAAAAATTAATTATAAAAAAGATATACCATGGAATATATTATAATCCTGATATCGGCCATATTCGTCAATAATATTGTACTTGCCAAGTTCCTGGGAATTTGCCCTTTTGTTGGCGTATCTGCTAAAACCGACACTGCTGTCGGAATGAGTGGAGCAGTTATGTTTGTTATGACCATTGCCACGATCATAACCTGGCTTATTAAAACCTATATACTTGAAGTCTACGGGCTACAGTTCCTTGAGATTATCAGTTTTATTCTTGTGATCTCATCTTTAGTTCAGCTTGTGGAAATTATTTTGAAAAAAGTCAGCCCGCCATTATTCCAGGCTTTAGGGATTTATCTTCCCCTGATTACCACAAACTGTGCTATTTTAGGTGTTGCTATTGAGGCCAGTGGTACAACTGATTTTGGATTGTTGCACAGTACGGTTTTTGCTATTGCGAATGCAATTGGCTTTGGTTTGGTAATGATCTTATTTGCATCTCTGCGTGAGCATCTGGACTTGGTCAATGTACCCAAAGGGATGCGTGGAGTTCCTGCTGCTTTTATTGTTGCAGGTATTCTTGCACTTGCTTTTATGGGATTTTCCGGAATGGTCTAAAAAATATAGAATCGAAAATAACTTCCCGGCTTAATTATTGAGCCGGGTTTTTTATGTTTAAAATTTTAATGATCCGTTAGTTTAAATATCAGCCATTTGTAGGTGTTTGAAAGCGCTTTTACGGGAGGAAGATCTAACTTGTCTTTCCTAATATGATTTAGGTGATCAAGAGAAAATAGGTCTTGCTCGTTTTTGCTGAAATAGATTATTGAAAGAGCAATTCGCAAACTCCGGGATTTCAGACGCTTTGTTTTATAGCTGTGTTTCCCCGGATGAATATGGATGTATCGTGCATTATGATTTCCTTTGCGCATTAGCCAATCCGATCCATCACTGATGCGAAAACAAAAATAGGGGTCTTGTTTTATGATCCAATTGTAATAAGCTTCTTTTTCGTAAGCTTTTAAGCGGACCAATTTTGTTTTGAGCTCATTGCAGATGGAGTTGATATCCATGGTTCCGTAATAAAAATCCGTGACACTGTTTCCTGTCTTTTTCAATATAGACATGAAGTCAGGCTCCGGCATCTGTTTCATAACCGGTAAGTATTGTTTGATTACCGGAAGATGATGTTTTAGCCCGTTGAGCAAAAATGGTTTCGGAACCAGCGATTCTATAGGATAGAATTCTGTCATGATGCATAAAGATAAGAAAAATCAGAATAACAAAAAAATTACTATCAGATTAAACGAGCGTTTTTTATAAGATTTTAACCATTATCTGGGAAAAAATGATCATCAAAACCAACGCCACGGGGTAAACAGTGGCATAACCTACAGAAGGTGCGTTGGAAGAGGTTTTAGAGTCAATGGCAGCTAATGCTGGTGTGGAGGTCATTGAGCCTGAAATAACACCTAATAAACTAAGGTGGTTCATCCTGAAAACATAATGTCCCAAAAGCAAAGTGATAACCATAGGGGCTATAGTGATAATAGCTCCTATGCCTACAAGCTGAAAACCCTGATCGGCAATAGTGTCAGCTAATGTAGCTCCTGCATGCGTCCCGACAGCTGCCATGAATAAAAGCAGACCCAATTTTCTTAAGATCATTATGGCACTGCCTGACATACTCCAGATTATTGGCCCGGTTTTTCCCAGTGCACTGAGTCCTATGGCGGCTGTTAAAACTCCTCCGGTAATTCCTAAGTTAAAATCGAATATTCCAAAAACCGGAATAGTAATCTGACCCAGTAAAACACCAATGATTATTCCTAAAGCTATGGGCAAAAAGTTTGTTTCGGATAACCTCTTTTCACTGTTGCCAAGCAATTTCTGAATGCTTTTCAGGTCTGAAGCAGGAGCTACCAATAATAATTTATCTCCGAAGCGCAACCTGTTATGAGGGCCCGGGATGATGTCAATACCACTTCTTCGTATTCGCGTAACTGTTGCTCCATAAGCCTTGAAATTAATCTCGCGAAAACTTTTTCCAACCCTCTTTTTGTTCGTAACCAGTAACCATTCTGCTTTGTAATTCTTGCTAAACGATAAATCAATTTCTGTTTCCGAACCGATAATCACACTGGCTTTGTCAAGGGCTTCTTCAGTACCCACAACTTTCACTATATCTCCTTTCTCTAAAACAGTATCAGGGGTTGGAGTGAATATCTCGCCGTTATGTTTAATTCTTGACATAACAGCGTGTGTCATTTTTCCGATCTCTAATTCACTTAACGTTTTACCAAAAATGTTTTGATTTTCAACGATAAACTTCTTGTTGTATATTTGGGGATGTTCTTCAAGAATTTGATCTTCAAAATCTTTCTCTTCTTTTTTGAGGTTTATGCGTAATAAACCTGGAGCTAGCTGGATAAAAAGTATTACAGCTATCGTTCCCAGCGGATAGGCTAATCCATATCCTACTGCGGAATCGGAAGAGCCAGTGGCATCTATTGCGGCCGCCAGTCCCGGGGTGCTTGTGAGTGCACCATTAAAAATCCCTACGGCAATATTTTTATCGATATTAAGTAAAACCGAGAAACCTAAAGATAAGATTGCTGCCGTGCCGACCAAAATAGTTCCAATTAATATTAAGTCGCGACCATGCTGCCGGAAGGCATCAAAAAAGCCCGGGCCGGCTTGCATACCTATGGTGAAAATGAAAAATACGAGTCCAATAGTTTTGAGGTTTTCAGGTACCATATAACCCCAATGACCAGCTAATAAAGCAATGAAAATTACGGCAGATAAATCCAGAGAAAAACCTTTAAACTTTAGATTGCCTAACATAATTCCCAATGCTATGATTACGAATAGCACAAAATATCCTTCACTCAATAAAGCTTCCATGGTTTGTGTAAATTTTCGGCTGCAAAGTTATAGCTTTAAATTTTAATATATCAAAATATTATTTAAAGATAAAATGAAAGGAAGTTATTTTTTAGCCAATACTAACGATTCAATATTGCCTTGTTGGGGGCATTTATTCGGCTTAACAAAAGAGATATGCTTAATAGCTAAAAACCAATTTCTCTCTTTTCTTTAGCATTTTCTTTGAGCCAAGATAGAAAATGTAGGCGGCAATAGCCATAAAGGTGTGGCTTATGTCATAATGATTAAACCATTTGCTAATGCCCGTTTCAGTCATATAAAATAATGCCCCGATAGCTGCGAACATAACGCCAAATAAGAATAATTTGCTGCCCTGATTTCGTGTCCGCAAATAAGAATATCCTTGTAAACTAAGTACAACGAACATTAATCCATAGCCGGAATGAATTTCTACATAACGGAAATTAAGTGTTGCTAAAGTAATTGATATAAAAACGATCAATTCAACCATGTTGATAATTTTGAATGCTTTTCCGGTTGATGATTTTACTACGGGTTTAACTTGTTCAATAGCAGCGCGTTCAACAAACATTATGGAAAGCATACTTGTTATCCACCCGGGTAGTTTCCAGGCATATGCGGGTTCATGGGACTTGAAAAACGGAATGGCGGAGATGACTTGATTAATCCACTCCGGATTACTCCAGGTAGAATCAAAATGCCATAAAAAAGCGTGACCAATTAGACCTCCGGTGGCTGTAGCAATAAACATCAGGAAAAAATAAGCTAATAAATATTTTCGCAGATTGCTGCGCCCCGGAATATGAATAATTTTAATGAATGCATAAAGACAAACTGCTGAAACTAACAAATCTGTGGCAACAGTTACGGGCTCATTAATCTGAAGGCCCCATAAATATATTGTAGGTTGAGTTAAATCCATAATTAATTGACGAATATACTATTTTTACTAAAACCAATAATTAAAATAAAAGTTTAGTATCGGTTGGATGATAACATCAAAAGGGTACATTCATATAAAACTTCTATTTCCCTTTCCCTGGCAACTTTCACCAATTCTGGGTTTTCGCTCCCGGGGTTAAAAATGATCCGTCTGGGATTTGAAGCTAAAATATACGAAAGCCATGCTGTTTGACGGCTTGCTCTGAGGAAAATAACAACTGTATGAGCTTCTTCCGGATTATTGGTATTCGTTATGATGGGAATATCGTTGACCTTTCCTTCTTTTATGCCAAGTGGGACAATAGGGTGCCCTTTTTCCATTAGTTTTTTACATACACGGTGAGCTCGTTTTTTCGGGTCAGGGCTCACACCTAATACTATGGTTTTTTTGTCTGTCTTCATATTAAAAAAATCCATGACTTACCATATTGATCGTACAAGCTTCTAATGTTTTTATGCCTTGCTGATTGGCAAGTTTTTTTAACTCTTCGTTTTCGGTTCCCGGATTAAAAATTAATCGGTTGGGTTTTAAAGACAAAATCTTTTCATAATAAGCTTTCTGATTAGGAGGACCTAAATACAAAGTTACTGTATCAACCGGTTTAAGATTAGCCGGAATTTCCCGCAGTACTTCTGTGCCTGCAATATGCCCGCTTCGGTTACCGATTGCTGTAACAGGATAGTGATTCTTGATTAAGGTTTTAACTGCAATATTCGAATATCTGTATTCTTTTAAACTTGCTCCTAAGACTAAAACGTGCTTCATCATGTGTCCTTCTTTTTTTGCAAAATTAATAATGTCTGTAGTAAAATGATATAATTTTTTTATATTTATTGAAAATCAGAATTTTTGAGTTTAGGGGAAAGCCTAATTTTGGAAATTATACTGACAAAATGACAGTGGGTAAAATGAGTTTTATGCCAATGAGGCTTAAATTGTACTCCAATCTATAGTGGCAAATAATTTGTTAATACATGAGCAAAAAGGAGATCAAATGGATATAAATAAACTAACAATAAAATCGCAACAAGCGTTAAACAAAGCAGGGGAGATAGCAGCTGCTTCAGAGAATCAGGCAATAGAAAATGCCCACGTCTTAAAGGCGATGTTTTCTGAGGATCAAAATGTGACTTCTTTCTTGCTGAAGAAACTTGGCGTTAATGATGAAAATATTCGCCGCGCTTTGGATAAAATTATTGAAACTTATCCCAAAGTTTCGGGTGGAGAACAACATATATCGCGAGGTCTTAATCAAACCTTGCAAAAGGCCCAGCAATATATCAGCAAAAGCGAAGATGAATATATTGCTATGGAGCATCTTTTATTAGCAATGCTGGATACCAATGATGATACAGCTAAGATGCTAAAAGATAGCGGCGTTAACAAGAAAGATCTGGAGGCCGCTATTGCTGACATGCGAAAAGGGTCAAAAGTACAAAGTCAATCTGCCGAGGATACCTATCGTTCGCTGGATCGTTATGCGAATAATTTAAACGAGATGGCGCGCACCAATAAGCTTGATCCGGTTATTGGGCGTGATGACGAGATTCGCCGTGTGTTGCAAATTCTTTCCCGGCGTACAAAAAATAATCCGGTGTTAGTTGGTGATGCCGGAGTAGGTAAAACGGCCATAGCCGAAGGTATAGCTCACCGTATTATTGATGGTGATGTCCCGGAAAATCTTAAAAACCGGGTAATCTATTCTCTGGATATGGGTGCTTTGATCGCCGGAGCTAAATATAAAGGGGAATTTGAGGAAAGGCTTAAAAGTGTTGTTAAAGAGGTTGTTGACTCTGAAGGTGAAGTAATTTTGTTTATCGATGAGATCCATACACTTGTAGGAGCAGGAGCCAGCGGACAGGGAGCTATGGATGCTGCCAACATCCTGAAGCCTGCTTTGGCAAGAGGTGAACTGAGAGCTGTTGGTGCAACGACGCTGGGTGAGTATCAAAAATACTTTGAGGAAGATAAAGCTCTGGAGCGTCGTTTCCAAATGGTGACGGTCGATGAACCCAGCACGGAAGATGCTATTGCAATTTTAAGAGGTTTGAAAAACCGGTATGAATCACATCATCAGGTTCGCATCTTGGATGATGCCGTAATTGCTGCTGTGCAGCTGTCCAGACGCTATATTACGGATCGGCAACTGCCCGATAAAGCAATTGATTTGATCGATGAGGCAGCGTCTAAGATTCGTCTGGAAATAAATTCGATTCCTGAAGAACTTGATGAAGTCGAAAGGGAGATTCGACAACTGGAAATTGCAAAAGAGGCTTTTAAACGCGAGAAAAATGATGAGAAGCTGAAAGAAACAGAAGAGGAATTGGCAAATCTTCAAGAGAAAAAGAATGAAATAAAATCGCGTTGGCAATCCGAAAAAGGCCTTGTAGATCAGGTCCAACAAAAGAAAAAGGAAATAGAGCAGTTAACCCATGAAGCTGAAGAAGCAGAACGTAACGGTGATTATGGAAAAGTTGCTGAAATCAGGTATGGAAAAATAAAAGAAGCTGAACAACAACTGCGTCAGGCTCAGGAAGAACTTCAGAAAACCCAGGCCAACGGGTCAATTATTAATGAAGAAGTGAGTTCCGAAGAGATTGCAGATGTTGTTTCCCGTTGGACGGGCATTCCAGTCTCCAAAATGTTGGAAAGTGAAAAAGAAAAACTGCTGAAGCTGGAGGATGAATTGCATAAACGGGTTGTAGGGCAGGATGAAGCTATTAAGGCAGTGTCGGATGCGATACGTAGAAGCAGAGCAGGGTTGCAGGATCAAACCAGACCGGTAGGTTCTTTTATATTTCTGGGAACAACAGGTGTAGGGAAGACAGAGTTGGCTCGTGCACTTGCAGAATTCCTGTTTGATGATGAAAACAACATGTACCGCCTTGACATGTCAGAGTATCAAGAAAGACATGCTGTCTCTAGATTGGTTGGAGCGCCACCCGGATATGTGGGTTATGAAGAATCCGGTCAGCTTACTGAAGCTGTCAGAAGAAAACCTTATTCGGTGATCCTTTTGGATGAAATTGAAAAAGCACATCCGGATACATTCAATATCTTGCTGCAGGTGCTTGAAGATGGACGATTGACCGATAATAAAGGACGTCTGGCCGATTTCAGGAATACAATTGTGATAATGACATCAAATATCGGTTCGCATTTGATCATGGAAAAAATGCAGGAATTGAACGAGGAAAACCGCGAACAAGTACTCATTGATACTCAGGCCGAGGTCTTTGAATTTCTGAAAAAATCCATAAAACCTGAATTCTTAAATCGTGTAGATGATATTATAATGTTTACACCACTAACTCAGGATGAAATTAAGCAAGTTGTCAGACTTCAGATAGATAGTGTACAGAAAATGCTTGATGAGAATAATATCCAAATTGATGTTACGGATGAAGCCATTGGCTTACTTGGTGAAATGGGATATGATCCGCAGTATGGAGCACGACCTGTGAAAAGAGTAATACAGCGAATGATGCTTAATAAGCTTTCAGAAATGATATTAGCGAACAAAGTGAATAAAGAAATACCTATAATAGTAGATGCCCAAAATGGAGAATTGATTTTTAAAAACAGTTAATAAAAGTTAAACATAATCTTAATTAATTTGTTATAAAAATAATCCCCCGGAAAGTTCACACAATATAATAGCTAACATTGGAAACTTTCCGGGGATTTTTTTAACCCAAAACTTTTTTAAGATATGGATCTAAATGGAATATCGGATAGTGTCTTAGATGCTATTCTTACGTATGGCCCCAAATTGTTGTTAGCGATAATAACACTACTGGTAGGTCTTTGGCTCATCAGGTTTTTTTCAAAGGGATTACGAAAAACTTTTGAAAAGAGAGAAATTGAAGCATCCTTAAGTAAATTTCTTGTTTCACTTATTAATGTGACACTAAAAATCCTGTTGATTATAAGTGTTGTGGGCATGGTTGGTGTGCAGATGACTTCATTCATTGCTCTTTTAGGTGCAGCGGGGTTAGCTTTTGGAATGGCCTTATCAGGAACCTTGCAAAACTTTGCAGGAGGCGTGGTGATTATTTTAATCAAACCGTTTAAGGTGGGGGAATTTATTGAAGCTCAGGGACACATGGGAACTGTTGAAGAAATTCAAATCTTTAATACGATATTGAAAACACCTGCCAATCAGGTTATCTTTATTCCTAATGGCGGGTTATCCTCATCATCAGTTGTAAATTATTCCCGGGAAGATACAAGACGTATGGACCTTACCTTTGGTATTAGCTACTCCGATGATATTGATCTGGCAAGAAAAATTCTCGATGATATCATTAAAGATGATGACCGGATCCTCGACAAACCTGCAGAACCTATGATAGCTGTGAAGGAACTTAATGACAGTTCGGTAGATATGATGGTTAGATTGTGGCTTAAAAATGATGATTATTGGGACTTTTACTGGGGAATTCGTGAAAAAGTGAAAAAAGCATTTGATGAAAAAGGAATTTCTATTCCTTTTCCCCAAACCGATGTACATTTATTTGAAGAGAAAAATAAAGTTTGACTATTAGAAAAAACAGATAAAATTTAGTTTTAATGCTGGAAATTAATTGTTTTGAGACGTTTCTGATCTCTGTAAATTGATGCATAAGCCGAAATTGGAATTCGTGAATTGTAAATTAGCATTTTATGAAACTTCCATGGAGAAAATATTTTCGACATACAGGAGAATGATTAAAGGGCTGGACGAGTTGGATAATGCAAAAAAAACAATGACATTTATTGTCATTAGTAGTCATTTGTTGTCATTGATGGTCATTGGTAGTCATTAATGGTCATTTTCTATACTTCTGTGTCCGGCTGCTGTCAAATATAACCGTTTCAGAAAGCCCTTAAGTAAACGACATATAGTATAGTAAAGCAAAATGACGCGCGAAGCGCAAATGACTATGGTGAAACAGAAAAAGGTTTCACAAGGTAAACTAAAAATGACATCCGTCGAAGACGGATAAATGACGCGAAGCAAATGACAGTAAGGACAAAAACAAGAAAACATAATAATGACATTATCAATATTTTGAAAAACTTAAGCGTATGAAACCTCCATGTTTGCCTTAAACACACAAGCAAATGACTAAAGTTAAGCTACAGCATGGGGTTCCCCCGCAAAAATGACGGGGTAAACATAGTACCATTAAAATCAAATTTAGACTTATGAAAAAATTAGGTTTCCTTTTATTTGTCCTTTTGTTAACCCAATTTGCAACAGGACAAGAAGAGACGAAGAACGATACTGTAGAAGGCCCCTGGAAAACAGGAGCAAGAACAAACTTAAGGTTCAGTCAGGTTTCTCTTACCAATTGGGCGGCAGGTGGAGAAAACTCCGTTTCCGGTAACTTTAGTGGGAATATCTTTGCCAATTATAAGAATGGAAGTTCCAAATGGGAAAATAGTTTGGATGTGGGTTATGGATTGATGAAACAAGGCGAAGATGCCTGGATTAAAACGGATGATCAGTTAGAACTTGTATCGAAATATGGGCAAAAAGCTTTTATGAATAACGAAAACTGGTACTATAGTGCCATGTTTTCATTTAAAACACAGTTTGATAAAGGGTATGATTATCCCAATGACTCCGTTATGATATCAAATTTTATGGCGCCCGGGTATTTGATGTTTGCCATGGGGCTTGATTATAGCCCAAATGATGAATTTTCAATGTCCTTTTCTCCCGTTACTGGAAAAACAACAATTGTTAATGATCAAACGCTAGCCGATCAGGGCTCTTATGGAGTTGATCCCGGAGAAAAGGTGCGTTATGAATTTGGTGGATTTGTTAAGTTTATGTACAAAAAGGAAATCTGGGAAAATGTTGAAATGGCATCTAAACTTGGACTGTTCTCAAATTATTTTAATAACCCGCAGAATATCGATGTGAATTGGGATTTTGCGCTTAATATGAAAGTTAACGAGTTTCTTTCAGCCTCTTTGACTACCCAATTACTGTATGATGATGATATTGATATTAAAGTGGATTCAAATGATGATGGTACTATTGATGCAGAAGGACCCCGGATCCAATTCAAAGAAGTATTGGGTATTGGTTTGACTTTCTCGTTTTAATGATTTTCATATAACTAGAACTCATTTTTAAAGCATATCACTCCTTGTATGGATAAAATCTAAAACAAGTCTTTTGGAATATTCCACATAAAACCGGTTCTCAAAACCGGATTATTATATGGAGTTTTAATGGTTTCATTAATATTGTATAACAACATTAAATAAATATAACTACCGGAAGAAATCCGGTTTTTGTATCCGGCTCCTAATAATATATTTGTTGATCCAATAGTAACGATATTGCCCCTGGAATTATAGCCTTCATAGCTCAGGTATTCCAATTCACCATATCCATATAAAGGATCAAAAACATCATACTGTAAGAATAACCGGCCACCGTAGATGCTTGTAGAATAATCCCCCTGAAATCGTTTGTCATTGTAGTATTTATATGTTCCGCCCAATCCTGCCACAAAATTATCCGTAATATAATAACCGGCCTTGGGACTTACATCAACAAAAGAGATTGTTCCGAATTGTAATCCCATGCTACCACCAATCAGAAACCCGTTATTAGTTCTTTCTTCTTGTCCTTTTAAGGTAGTATTTAATATCAAAATCAGAAAAATAGATGTTATAACTGCTCTCATATTGATTATTGGTTTCTGTTTTTAACGTAAATTCTTTCGTTTTAGTTTTATTTAATTCGTGTTTGCTGAAAAAGTCTTTAGGGCATCAGTCCTAAAACGTCAAGGTTAGCTGTGGGCCTTATTGCAAACAACGAACTGTAGTCAACGCAGTATTATGATATGCTACAAACAAACATAATATTAATTCAAAGAATGCAAAGGTTTGCAAAAATATTGTCTAAAATATTGAATTCCATTTACAATGAGCGTTTATTAAATATGCATTCTCAATTTATTGTTTAGTGTTTCTTATGATGCCTCGACTATAGCGTAATTTGAAGGTAAATTGTTCAGCTAAACGGGCTGTTTTTTTGCATAAACATAAATAATCAAAGAATAGTTGTCGTTTTGACACATATAAATAACAGGAAAACAGGCTAAAATAAAAAACCTCAAAATTAATGGTCAGAATTGTTTGCCAGCAATTAAAAAGGCTCTATATTTGCAGCCGCGAAAGCGCAAGTTCATGGAAAGGATGCAATAAAAAAGCAAGGCTATAGAGCCTAAAAGAGGGGCATTGTTATCGGATTTGCTGATCAGCGATGGTTTTTCTTTGTAAAGCCCTTGTAGGCAAGGGATTAAAAAAGATTAAATTTTTTTTAAGAAAACACTTGCCAGAACAAAAAAAGGGTTTATCTTTGCATTCGCTTTTCGAGAGAGAAGCAGACGTTCCAAAAAATCTTTTAAAAAAAGATAAAAAATTCCTTGCAGAAAGGAAAAAAGATATTATCTTTGCAGTCCTTTT
>JAIPBW010000038.1 GCA_021738505.1 Bacteroidales bacterium
TTCCCAGGCTCAGGATACATCATCCACATATACTAATACAGGCGTTGTAGATAGCATCTACCAGGTTCACCTTGAAGTAGAGACCATGCATGGATGTCGGGATACGACCCTGGATAGTGTCGTTGTCCATCCGGATCCGGTAGCTGATTTTAATCCATTAACTACGGCAGAATGTGCCCCGTTTACCATTAATGATTCGATCATTAATTTGAGTACATATCCTTCGAATAACACGTACCAATGGGAGATTTTTGATAAAAACCATAATTTGGTTAGTTCCTTCAGTGGCCCAGCGTTCAATACTTATACGATTCCCTCAGACGGAGACACGAATTATATTCGATTAACGGTACAGAATAAATATGGTTGTTCGCCGGATACCATAGAAGATACGGTTATAACGATAGAAGATCCGGTTCCCGACTTTGATCGATCAGTAATTGAGGGTTGCAGTCCATTAGATGTTACCTTCACAAATCAAACCAGTCCTGCTTCCAATGTCAATCACCAATGGGATTTTGACGATGGAGCCACCTCGAGCCAGCTGAGTCCAACGCATACATTTGTCAATAATTCACATGTTCAGGATACGACTTTTGATGTAAACCTGACAGCTACGGCCGGCACCGGATGTTCGGATTCCATAGAAAAGCCTATAACGGTATATCCTCAACCTCTGGCAAATTTCACTTTTGATACGGTAGAGCAATGTGCCCCTGCGGTAATATCCGCAACCAATCAGTCGGTATATAAATCCAATAATGCAGAATTTATCTGGGAATGTCTTAATAGTTCTTCGGTAGGCATTGATACGAGTAATACAGCCAAGCCAATTTTTACCTTTCCCGATAATCAAACCAATTCTGATAGCACTTACCTGGTCCAGCTGACAGTAATCAGCGTAGACGGTTGCCGTGATAGCATCGTTGACTCAGTTACGATCCATAAACGTCCTCAGGCTTTATTTTCATTAGATACGACTGTATGCGGCCCTAAAGCCCTGCAGCTACAAAATCAATCCCAGAACGCAGCTTCCTATCAATGGAATGTCAGCCCTTCAACGAATGTTTCCTATTCGTCCACATCAGCTAATCCTAATATTACTTTACCGGCCAATTTAACGTCAGATTCCATCAATTATACGATTGATTTAGTAACCATCAGCAGTGAAGGCTGCCGCGATTCCATAGGAGATATGGTAACGGTACATCCTAAGCCAGAAGCTTCTTTTACTAAGAGCCTAAGTGATAGTTGCAGTCCGGTGAATGCCCAGTTTCAAAACACAAGTCAGGCTAAAAATGGCGAACCATTGTCGAGTATGACCTTTGAATGGACTTTAGGCAATGGAGCTACTTCCCAGACCCAAAATACATCTTCAACCTATACCAACACAGGCGTTGTAGATAGCATCTACCAGGTTAACCTTGAAGTAGAGACCAAGCATGGATGTCGGGATACGACCCTGGATAGTGTCGTTGTCCATCCGGATCCGTTAGCTGATTTTAATCCTTCAGATACTGTTAGTTGTGCTCCTTTTATCATAAGTGATTCTTTATTAAATCTGGTTCAATATCAACAAGCAAATGATACGTATAAATGGACAATTTTTAACAAAAATCATAATACAATAAGTACGTATTCCGGGCCTGCTTTTCCCAATTATACAATGATAAATGATAATGATACTATTTTTATTCAATTGATTGCAACGAATGTTCACCAGTGTAGAAAAGATACGCTTGAGGTTATGTTTAATACATTTAAAGATCCATCATCAGATTTCTCTGTGGATATTCAGAAAGGTTGTAATCCATTAGCAGTTAATTTCAATAATAAGACATCTCCTGCTGGTATAAGTGCTTCATGGGATTTTGGTGACGGGAGTGCCAGCTCTAATATTAATCCGTCACATACCTTTACTAATACATCCAATGTAACTGATTCAACTTATACAGTAGAATTAATAAGTACTTCAGGAGAGGGCTGTGCGGATACTACTCAAAAAAAGATAACGGTTTATGCATTACCAGAAGCTAATTTCACTCATATTTCATCTTGCTTAGGTCAATCTACTGTTTTTAAGGATTCTTCTATTGCTGGAACTGCACTCTTAAATATGTGGAAATGGGATTTTGATGATGGTGATTCGTCATTTGCCCAAAACCCTACACATATTTACAGTAATTCAGGATTATTTAACCCTGAGCTATCAGTTACAAATGCAAAAGGATGTAAGGATTCTATTACGAAACCTGTTGAAGTGTATCCATTACCAAATGTTAAATTTAACCATGACTCAGTAATATGTGTCAATGATTCAACTACTATTACGAATAATACAACAGGTGCTAATTCTTATTCATGGACATTGGGGAATGGAGTTACATTAAATCAGCAAAATCCTATTATATCTTATAATAGTCCTGGGTATTATGATATTAAATTAGTTGCTTCAACTTCCCATGGATGTATCGACTCATTAAGCAGTACAATTCGGGTAGTAGAATCACCTGATGCAAATTATACAGCTATACCTGATTCCGGATGTGCTCCTTTAAAAGTTCTGTTTCAAAATCAATCTTCCGGTTATCAAACTTCGTATTTCTGGAATTTTGGAAACGGACAAACAAGCAATTATGAAGATCCTTCTCCCGTAACGTATTCACAAGGACAGTCCGATACTTCATATTATTCAACCTTGACAGCAATAAATATGTGTGGAACAGATATGGACTCGGATTCGATTCTGGTTAAACCTCAGCCTGTAGCAGATTTTATACCAGATAAATATTCGGGTTGCAGTCCTTTGACTGTTTCTTTTTCGGATAATTTTACAAAAGGTAATCCGGATACCTTAAAATGGATTTTCGGGGATACGACAGCACCATTGATCACGACGCAATCAACTTTTAATAACCCTGTTCAACATACGTTTAATACTGATACAACCATATCTACCTATACGGTTACCTATATTGCTATTAATGAATGTGGATCTGATACTATGACAACGGATATCACAGTTTATCCTAATACTGTCGATGCATTTTTCAATGCGGATACTTTGGAAGGATGCTCTCCCTTACATGTAAACTTCACAAACCATTCACTTGGGTTTACAAATTTATTTTGGGATTTTGGAGATGGAACTTTTAGTAATCAAACCAATCCTTCTCATACATATACTTCATCCGGGAGTTATGATGTGGAATTGATCGTGACTGACAGTTGTGCATGGGATACATCAAAGATTACATTACAAGTTCATCCGAAACCTGTTGTCAATTTTACAAGATCTAAAGATACTGTGTGTGTTAATGAACCTTTGAGTTTCACTAATACTTCACCGAATCCCCTGTCTGATATTGAATGGGATTTTGGGGATGGAGATTCTTCTTCTCAATCACATCCTACTCATGGATTTCAAAACCAAGGGACTTATAATGTTACTATGGCTGGTTATTCCAGTTTATATGATTGTCCTAATCAAATAACTAAAACTGTAACTGTTCTTCCTACTCCTGTGTCTTCTATTACTGCAGATACGACAATAGGATGTCCGCCCCTAACAATAGATTTTCAGGCTGATAGTAGTTATAATACATGGTATTTTGGTAATGGTAATACTTCGTCAATGTCTAATGTTACCCAGACTTATTATAACTCAGGAAACTATTCCGTTACGTTAATTTCTGAATACCTTAATGGATGTAGGGATACTTCTAAATCTAAAGTTGTAGTGCATCCGAAACCTGTAGCATCATTTGATCAAACTGTTGACAGTGCTTGTGGTACGCCTGTAGATGTTCTGTTCACGAATTCATCGCAGGGGGCAAACTCTTATTCATGGTCTTTTGGAAATGGGGTAAATTCTTCCGACAGTGATTCATTGAATCTTACTTTTAATAATGATGGAACTTATTCAGATACTTTATTGGCAATTAATCAATATGGATGCTCTGATACAGCATCCAATCCCTTAAAAATATATCCTAGTCCGGATGCTGATGCTACGCTTTCTCCTTATGAAGGGTGTCCACCTTTAACTGTCCAGTTCACGAATAACTCGAATAATGCAAATAGTTTTTTGTGGAAATTCGGAAATGGAAACGCTTCATCTCAATCAAATCCCCAGCATACTTATGATGTAAGTGGAAACTATGATGTACAGTTAATATCATCTATAAATAACTTCTGTTTTGATACAATAATATTAAAGGATACAGTAAATGTATACCCAAATGTAATTGCGGATTTTAGTTATAATCATATTCATTCTCCGGTACAAAACAGTGGAAAGGTTCAATTTTTGAATCAAGGCAGCGGAGCTAGTAGTTACTTTTGGAATTTTGGCGACGGAGAGTCTGATACAATCGAAAATCCATTGCATCGCTATATGATGTATGGGGATTATCTTGTTCGTTTATTCGTTGAAAATGACTATGGATGTAAGGATTCAACCAGTCAAACTATTTCAATAAGTGAATATAATGGATTATATGTTTCTAATGCTTTTTCACCGGAGAAGGGTCCTCCCGAAGTAAGAACCTTTAAACCAAAAGGTGTTGGATTAAAATCCTATCATATCTACATTTATAATAATTGGGGGAATTTAATTTGGGAATCTGATAAATTAGCCAATACTGAACCGGCTGAAGGATGGGATGGTACCGATAAAAACGGGAATCCTCTTCCGCAAGATACTTATGTATGGAAAATAGAAGCAGTTTTTCAGGATGGTACGGTATGGCCAGGTAAAACATATGATGATGGCACGACAAAGAAATATGGAACAGTTACATTAATTCGATAATGAATAAACTGTTTTTGTGAAAGATATTTTTTGAATAAAGAAAAAGATTTTTTCCACAAAATAGACTGATAGTTTCATTTAAATTAATCGTAAAAAACGAGCCCCGATAGGTTAGAATTGAGTACCATCCTGATAAAACGAGGCCAAGTAGTAATAAATTAAATTTAATTATATGAGACGATATAAATTTTTATTAATCATAATATTCTTTTTGATATTCAATAATTTTACTTCCGGGCAGGATCCTGTTTTTACATCTTTTATGAATAATCCCCTTTATTACAATCCTGCAACTCCGGGGATTAAATCGGGTAATGAATTTCATCTCAATTACAGGGAACAATGGCCAGGTATCCCTAGTGGGAATAGAGCTTTCAATTATTCATCAACACATGTTTTTTGCAATAGTGTTGCTTTAGGTTTAATTGCCAATTCATCCAGAGAAGGTGAATCTAAAATGACCACAAATTCATTTGGATTGTCTATAGCTGTTCCCATACGATTATCAAGACGTCTACGAATAAGTACAGGGGTAACTTCAAGTTATGGGCAAAAAAGAATAGATTGGGGTGAATTGGAATTTGATGATCAGTATGATAAACTTTATGGAAAAATCAAAAGTACCGGGTTTCCCTTTCCCAGTAATTCAAGGAAAAACTATGGAGATGTTAGCTTTGGATTTGCATTACAAGGGAAAACAAAGCGAAAGCCTTTTCAACCGCAGTTTACCGGAGTGTTAGGTGCAGCATTTCATCATGCGGCAGTATTCCCAAATCCCAACTTTATTGGTTCTGATATAAGGGCTGTACCTTTTAAACAAGTTTATCATTTTAATCTTTGGATGTTGTATGGAAATAAAAAGGATTTTGGAATATCCCCTGCTATGATGTATGAAAAACAAGGACCTCTGGAAACATATAATTTTTCCTTTAGCTATCTTATGGATAAAATATATGTATTAGGTGGCTTCAGAAATAGGAATTATAAATTAGCAGTTGGTAATTATGACAGCTTTTTCCTTGGATTTGGATTTATATCGGATATTAACCCATTATCGAAAAGTTCCTATAGGTTTGGATATAATTACGATTTTACCGTATCGAAACTTGCAGGTGGTTCTTATGGGACTCACGAAGTTTTTGTTACTTTTAATTTAAAAGGGTGCAATAGTTTTTCAGAATTATTTAAAAAAGGTAAACTCGAAAGAGTTAGAAGACCAAGTAAAGAATGCAGAGATTTTCATTTTGAAGATAAGTTATATTGGTGATATGGTTTCATTTTTATTTAAACGGTTGATATTTGCTTTAAATATTCATTATGTACAATTTTTTAAATCCGATAATAACAATTTGGAATACATCAGATTATATAAATATGTTAAGTAGGATTTGTTGAAATTAACAAGACAAACTGAGAATGTATATTTTATAAAGTTACTTTTATAAAAAGTAAGATTTTTGATAATACTTTGCAAAAGACTTTGCATTTTTTTTTTGAGTCAAAATTTTGTTAAACTGATCACATCACCTTCTGCGTTGGCTGCGGGACGCGTTCCGCCTTGTGTCTGATGCACTAAAGACTTTTTCAGTAAACCCTAGTTCAGGACAAACACGAATCATTCTTTTAGTGTTTTTCGAAAGGTAATAAGTACAATTAGCATGGCAGCGAGGAAAATGCTACCGGCAATTATAAGTGCGTTATGTAAATCGTACAGGTCGGTGTACCAGCCTAATAAAGGACTTACTATTGCAAATCCAATACGGATAACAAAACTGCGCATAGAGAGTACTGTAGCTCGTATCTCGGAATTTGTGTTTCTATTCATAAAGTTTTTAAGCAGGGGAGTGGCGATGCCCCGGGCAAGATAAATGATAAACAATATGGCTATGCCCCACCATCCTCCGGTAATCCCCAGAAAAATAAATCCGCCGCCGGTGAAAAGCGCAATATACAAAAGGATATTGGCGGGAGTAATGAATCGTTCGACTTTATGTGCCCAAAAGGCTGTAACAGCTACCGAGAGGTTAAGGGCTGTCCAAATAATTCCGAACCACTCCAATGGTAATTCAATAGACTTGAAATAGGGTTGCACGAACCAGGCCAATGTTAATGTGGTCATTCCGGCAAAGGAAGAGAAAAGAAGATATGCACGTAGCAGTCTGTTGTTCAGAAATGTGTCCTTCATTGTGTTGAAAAGGCTACGCATACTGGCTTTATGTAAGCTTGAGCGTACACGCGGTTCCCATAGCAATAAGGCAGCCGGAATGCCTATAAAGGCGATACCGGCCTGAGTTATGAATGGGAGGCGCAGACTGATGCCTGCCAAAAACCCTCCCAGAATACCGGCTCCTGCTTCTGAAAAATTACCTAAAGCAGTGATGCGCCCTTCCTGGCGGGAATAGTCTTCCTTTCGATTTACGCTTTTCAGACTGTCGTATAGCATGGCTGAATCTGCACCGGAGATAAAGCTCATGCTAAAACCAATGAGTAGCTCAGCAACGACGAACATGCCAAAACCATGAGCTACAGAGTAAGCTAAAAATCCGGTGAAATTTAAAATTGTGCCTAGTAAAAGTGTTTTCTTTCGGCCCCAATGATCAGCCATGTAGCCGGAGGGAACCTCAAGGGCTACTATGGTTACTGCATTAATTGCTTTTAAGGTGAAAATCTGCTGCATATCCAACCCATTGTCCTGAAAAAAGACAACAATGATCGGCATAAAAAGCATAAACCATTTAGCAAACTTCAACACATAAAGCAATTGTATGTTGGTGCCGGGGCCTCTTTGCATTCTTTTTGGCTGCAAAAATAAGGTTAAATTCCGAAAGGATTATCTCATGCAAAAATTTGCATACCTATCGCACATTTCGTTATAAGACACGAATCTACGTAACACTTGATCTATTGCTGTAAGGCCAATAGTAAAGGAGATTAAATATGATAGTATACGTTGGGTTCTGCTGAAAATTACAAAAAACAGATAATCTATACTTTATAAAGATTAATTGTTTATAAAATGCAAACTTTTACAGCAACTCCTTTGATTAAGGTATAGAATAACAGCCGGGAGAAATGACTTTATTCTTCTTCCTTTACGATCCATTTATTTTCAACACCTATGTTATGAAGTGTTTTTTCGAGGTATTCCACCATTTGTGGCGGGCCACAGAGATAAAAATATTGTTCGAGGGAGGACAATTGCTCTTTTAAGAAGGTTTCATCGATATAGCCATAAAAGTATTTGTCCGTTTTTTCTTGTGAAAGGATATTGATGAGTTTGTCTCCCAGCATACTTTTCAGTTCATCATGCAAAATAATATCTCTGGATGTTTTATTTTCGAAGATCACCTGAATATCCTCTAGTTTGCCTTCTTTTTCAAGTTTTCTCAAAATAGCGATAAATGGTGTAATCCCGGCACCTCCGGCAATAAGTGTACCGGGTCCCTGATACGTTATTGCACCAAATACATCATGGATCAGCAAGTGGTCTCCAACTTCCAGATCGAGGAGTTTATCAGTGGTCCCGTCATGTTCCGGATAAGTTTTGATGATAAACTCCAGTTCGCTATCATCAGGTAATGAGGTGAATGTGAATGGTCTGGTTTCTTTTTTCCATCCCTCTTTGTCGATAGCTACTTCTGTAGCCTGACCGGGCTCAAAGGAGTAATTATAAGGTCTTTCTGTGGTTATCTTGAGCGTATCATGGGTTACATGTTCAATGCGATTGATTTTTACTCTATGTTCTTCCATATTTTTGTGTTTTAGCTGTTTTTGTATTCTTCGTTCTGTTTGGATTTTTCTTCCGTTTCGTCATCTTCTTCCCTGGCTTCTTTTATTTTATTCTTTCGCCATATGAGGTAAAGAACTATAATGGCCAGAGGTAAAATGATATAAACCAAAATATTGGTTATGGAGCCAAAAAAGTCTACAGGTTCTCCATTGGCTGATGGCAAGTTGGATGGTTTTTGAGCAATTCCGGGCAATATACCGGTTGTAAAAAATAAAATAAGGCTCCATGCTATGGTAAGCAGCCCTGGACCTAATTTATGGTTAAGCTCTTTTAGGTTCATAATCGTTGATTCTATAACGTTGGTGAAAGGGTAAACAAGGGTAAAAATGAAAAGTTCAAAAACAAGAAAGGTCTAAAAATATACAGACAAAAAAAAGCCGGGCAAAACCCGGCTTAGAATAAGGTATTTTAAATAAGAAGATACTTTATTCTTCTCCTCCTGCATTTTCTTCAGTAGCACCTTCTTCAGCGCCTTCACCTTCTTCGCCTTCTTCCTCTTCTTCCTCTTCAACGAGGTCTTCATCAAGCATAGCATCGCGGGCTGCAATAACTGCAACAACGGTTGCTTCCGGAGCAGCGAGATATTCGCGGTTTTCCTGTGGAAGGTCAGAGATATGCACAGCCATATTGATCTGTAAGCTGGAAATATCAATTTCAATTCTTTCCGGCATATCTTTTGGCAATGCTCTGATAAGAACATAACGCATTTTGCTAAATAGGTTCCCGCCTGCCTGCACACCCGGTGCAATGCCATGGGTGCGAATAGGGATATTCATTACAATAGGTTCGTTTCCGGAGAATTCCAGAAAGTCAATATGTACAATATGATCCGTTACCGGATGAAATTGATGTTCCTGTATAATTGTATTATGCTTTTCACCATCTATATTGAGTTCGATAAAATATCTTTCCGGAGTAAAAACAATTTTATCCAGTGCTTTCTTATCAACAACTACATGGATTTCTTTTTCTCCACCGTACATTATCGCAGGTACTTTTCCCTGTTCCCGTATCTTCTTGGCTTGTGCTTTGCCGGTGTTCTCTCTAAGCGAGGCTTCCAGTTGTACTGTTTTCATGATATTTCGTTTTGTTCTGTTTGCAATTTATCACAGGGTTTATTCCTGTGTCCCAAAAATCAGAGCGCAAAAGTAATAAAATTCTATGGATAGCAATAAAAAAATCTGTTTTTTAAATGATTCTTTGCGCTGCATCAGTTTGTTTTCTTGTTATTCCTTTAAAGTAGCGTTTTAAACTCAAAATGTGTACTTATGGATTGATTGTTATGCACGCGGCTAATAACATCAGCAAATAAGTCAGCAGTGCTTAATACAGTAACTTTTTCGCTTTGTTTTGTAGGAAGCGTATCGGAGACAATCACTTCTGTCAGCACAGATTTTTCAAGTTTCTCGTATGCATCACCGGAAAATACAGGATGAGTACATACAGCTCTTACACTTTTTGCTCCCTGTTCCATCATTATATCTGCAGCCTTGCAGATTGTTCCGGCCGTATCAATGATATCATCCACGATAACCACGTCTTTGCCCTTTACATCTCCGATGATGGTTATGGAGTCGATAGTGTTGGCTTTGGACCGCTGTTTGTAGCAAATGACAAGGTCCGTGTTGAGGAAATTGGCATAAGCGGCAGCACGTTTGGTTCCGCCTGTATCCGGAGTAGCGATTACCATATTATCCATGTTTTTTGCTTTCAGATGGGGCACAAAGATGGATGAGGCAAACATGTGATCTACCGGCAGGTCTACAAAGCCCTGAATCTGATCGGAATGCAGGTCCATGGTGATTATCCGGTCTACACCGGAGGCTACCAGTAGGTTGGTCACTAATTTGGAGCCAATGGATACTCTGGGTTTGTCTTTCCGGTCCTGACGGGCAAAACCAAAATACGGGATCAAAGCTACGATCCGGTTGGCTGAAGCACGGCGGGCAGCGTCGATCATCAACAATAACTCCAGTAAGTTATCCGAAGGGGCGAATGTGGACTGAACGATATATACATCGTTCCCGCGGATTGTCTCTTCAAAAGAAGGCTGGAACTCTCCGTCGCTGAAGGTATTTACAATGACTTCGCCTAAGCTTGTTCCATAGCTTTCGGCTATTTGTTCGGCCAGATAACGGCTGGCCCGGCCCGAAAATATGTTTACGTGTGACATGATGCTGGGATGTGATTTTTTTGGTTCTGCAAAAGTAAAAAATTACGCGATATAATTCCATTTATTTGGAGATCAGTAAAAAAAAGATTTTTTTGATTGGTTGATGCACTGACATTTAGCCTGATATTTAGAATGAGCCCAAAAACTGTTTGCAAAATTCTAAAATAATATTACTTTTGCAACTACATTGTAAAGATACAACACGAGAGCTAATCCCTTATAAGAATGCCCAGGTGGCGGAATTGGTAGACGCGTTGGTCTCAAACACCAATGGGGTAACACCCGTGCCGGTTCGACCCCGGCCCTGGGTACATTTAGCAGAAAGACAGGCTTAAAAGTTTGTCTTTTTGTTTTTTGTAGTGTATCTTTACTTAATGGCTAATGTTTATATACTTTATTCGAATTCGAGAGATAAATATTATATTGGAAGTTGTAAGGATTTTGAAAAGAGATTGCAAGAACATATAGATGGCAAATATGCAAATTCTTATACGGCACACATTCATGACTGGCAGCCCTTTTTGATAATTCCTAATTTAAAATATTTGCAGGCCCGGGCAAAAGAGAAACATATTAAACGGATGAAAAGCAGGAGATATCTTCTAATATTAAAAACTATCCGGAAATTATTGAGAAAATAAAAAGGCAATATCAATAAGTTTATATTTTAATATAACAGAAAACCATATAATTACAGGTCTCAAACACCTCCCGATAGCTATCGGGAGGGGTAACACCCGTGCCGGTTCGACCCCGGCCCTGGGTACTTACAGTCAGGAGCAAGAGTATTGAGCGAGAGCGAGGTGCTTTTGCTCTTTTTTTTGTGTTTTGTTAAATGTTCAGTGTTCGTTTTTAATTCGCCAACTCATCACTCATCTCATTGCTTCTTCTTCTGATAGTGCGACGTACTTTCGTGCAACTGTACTATCGTTAACAAAAACCACATCGCTTTTTCTCTTATCTTTCTTTCTTTTGTAAATCAAACTATCAGGTTTTCCGTAACCGCCAATTGTACAACATGGGGTGTAATTATTTTTAGTTTATTAATGACTAATTGAAAAACATTTCCTATATTTGTTCATGCCCATTTAAACCAATTCCAATTAATTGATATTTAAGTAACTGAGGGAGCGAAGATGCGCCGGGAAACTATGCAACGGAAACAGAAACCGGAAATAATCTGTGTAAAATAGAAATGATTAAAATGGAATTTTAATAAATGGCTGATTCCAGATCGTCACGATAGCAATAGTGAACCAGAAAAAAATATGATAATTGCATTTCTGATATTTTGAAAAATCTAACCCTATGAAGATACATACCCAACTTTTGATAGCCGTAATCATTCTCCTGGCGGCCTGCCAACAAAATCAAAAACAGTACGATAATTATTCCGAACTGGAGAAGCAATCGGAACAATGCATGGATGATTATTTAAAAGGCCATGATGTGAAGTGGAAGGAAATTAAACTGGTTTTTGAGGATTATTTTGCTTCGGCGGAAATCACTAATCCCGAAGATGATTTGTCCAAACAATATATGGACATCCTGAAATATTGGGCAAATCCTTCCGGACGTTTCCCGGCGTTCAAAGAGAAAGCTAAGATTCTAAAAATCAAAGAAAAATTAGACTTAGGCAAAAGTGAAATCATGGCGAATAAGCATCTGTCCTGCTTCAGAAAGATTTATGAAGAGCACGAGGCATCTGTTGACAGCTCCTCTGCTTATGCGACTTTTGGTAAAACCTTAAAAGCAGTGAACAATGCTCCAAATGTAAGTCCGGGGATAGTAGCCGGAGGGTTGTTTTCCGGTATTGAGGAAGAAGATTTGGAAAAAGCAGTCTATCAAAAAGCAATTACAATGATGTTTGTTTTTGATATGTCGGTGTTTTTACCTGACGGAGCTTAAATTTGGGAAATAGTCTTATTTAAAAACTTGTTCTACAGATCGATAAACAAACAAATATAACCTCTTTTTCTTTTTTAAAAAAGTAGTTTCAAGGCACCGGCTTCTATATGTTGTTGTTAATCAGGCTGAGGATAATTGAACTTACTCTTTATTTTTCTCTTTCTCTTCCTCTTTTTCTTCTTTCTGTCTGATGATCATTTTTAACATGGCATTTTCAGTAATTAAAGCACCGGCACCAAAAATAACGGCTAGTATTGTAATAATATCACTGCCTTTAACATTATTTAATTGAAGATAGGAGCCTATAATTAAAGCGATAACTGAAATTACTAATATGTATCTGATGATCTTAGAGATTTTTTCTGTTGTCATGGGTAATCTGTTTGTTTGGTATAAAAATACAATTTTTTTTTGAAACCGGAAAAGAGTAAGGAAAGCATATTAATGGTCAGGTGAAAATCTCAAAGGTGTTGCGAAGCAAAGAATATAAACATATTACGTACAATTTCTTATTTTTGCATTCCTAAAATATCAACTTATGCGAAAAATACATCCTTACATATATTTGCCCATAGCTTTTGCTTTGGTGCTAATCCTGGGTATTTATCTGGGCAACCACATGGTTTCCGCACCGGGTTCCGGCAACGCAATTTCAAAAACACAAAGCGGAAATTTTGATCGCTTAGTGAAGGTGTTGAATCTTATACAGCAGGATTATGTAGATACAATTGGCACAGAGCGTGTTGTCAATGCTACTGTAGAAAGTATTTTAGAAGAACTGGACCCGCATTCGGAATTTATCCCAGCCAGCCGGTTTAAGGCAGTAAACGATCCGTTAAAAGGCAATTTTGATGGGATTGGTATTGAATTTAGGATGGTCAAAGATACGATCATTGTCATACGCACCATCCCCGGAGGTCCTTCCGAAAAAGTTGGTCTTATGCCGGGAGACCGCATTGTAAAAGTAAATGATACGACAGTGGCCGGAAATGATGTTCCTACCGACAGTATTGTTTCCATGCTTAAAGGCGAGCGGAATACAAAAGTTGATGTGTCTGTATATCGCCGTGGAAATAAAGGCTTACTTGATTTTACCATAACCCGGGGTGAAATTCCGACTTATAGTCTGGATGTTTCCTATATGGTTAATAATCAGATTGGCTATGTAAAACTGAATAAATTTAGTGCTACGACAAGCGATGAGCTCCATGAGGCACTTAAGGAACTGAAAGGGAAACAAATGACAAAACTTATTCTGGACCTTCGCGGAAACGGTGGCGGATATTTGTCAGAATCTATTGAAGTGGCTGATGAATTTTTGAAAGACGGAGAATTAATTGTCTATACCGAAGGTAAAAACCGGCCTGTAAGAAAAAAACACGCTATCGGTGACGGTTTGTTTCAGGAAGGCGAGCTGGTTGTGTTGATCGATGAGATGTCGGCATCAGCCAGTGAAATTGTTGCCGGAGCCATACAGGATAATGACCGGGGAACGATTATCGGAAGGCGTTCTTTTGGTAAAGGCCTGGTACAGGAACAGATGAAACTGAAAGATGGCTCCGCTATTCGATTAACTGTGGCCCGCTACCATACGCCTTCAGGAAGAAGCATACAACGTCCTTATAAGCCAGGTGACAGCAAAGATTATTACATGGATTTTCTCCGGAATATGGAAAATGATAATAAAGATTCGGCTAAAGACTCAATGGTGGATTCATCAAAAGTGTATACCACTTCCGATGGAGATACAGTATATGGTGGAGGAGGTATATTCCCGGACATCTACGTCCCCCGCGAGGAAGGTTTGGCAAATGATTTAACACAAAAGCTCATCAGGGCCGGTATAATTTTCCGCTTTGCTTTCCAGTATGCCGACGATCATCGTGATGATTTCAAGCGATTTGCTGACGCCCACGATTTCGTGGAAAATTTTGAGGTTCAGCCCGCTTTATTCGGTCAGCTTAAAGCTTTTGCCGTGCAAAATGGCATTCAGGGTGAAGAAAAAGAATATGAAGAGGCCAAACCACTAATCAAAAGCAGGTTAAAAGCTTTTATCGGCCGCAACTTTTTTGATGATGATGCATTTTATCCGGTGATCCATAAGGTTGATGTCGAATTTCAGAAAGCATTGAATTATTTGGATGAATAGTTTTGTTGAACATTTTGCGGTTTATTACATGATTTGATTAAACAATAGATGACTGTTCTTTGTTTTGCTTGTTACCAAACTAACAAGTCAAAAACCAAACCTCAAAATTATGAAACATCAACTGCCGGAATTACCGTATGCTAAAGATGCACTGGAACCACATATCAGTGCAGACACATTGCATTACCACCATGACAAACATCATCAAAAATATGTGGATAATTTGAATAACCTGATCCCGGGAACAGAGTTTGAAGATGCCAGCCTGGAAGAGATTATCAAAAAAGCTGAAGGTGGCATTTTCAATAATGGCGCTCAGGTATGGAATCATACGTTTTATTGGAACTGCATGACACCAAACGGAGGCGGAAAACCCGAAGGCAAGCTGGCAGAAGCTATCGAGCGCGACTTTGGCTCCTTTGATGCCTTTAAAGAAGCTTTTACCAAAGCAGCAGCCACTTTATTTGGCTCCGGATGGGCCTGGCTCTCCAAAGATGATCAGGGAAAATTGCATATTTCCCAGGGTAAGAATGCCGAAAATCCGATAAGAGACGGATTAACGCCTTTGCTTACATGCGACGTGTGGGAACATGCATTTTATCTTGATAAACAAAACAAGAAACCCGATTACATCGAAGACTTTTTTAAATTGATCGACTGGAAAAAAGTTTCGGAACGGTATTAGTAAAGATGATGAATTATCCTGTCCTGAATGCATTCGACCATTAAGCGGTTGGATCGTTCAGGACAGTTTTATTTTTTTGACTACCTCCGCTACTTGCTGATGCAGCTCTTCAATGTTCCCGTCATTATGAAATACAAAGTCAGCACGTTCAATGCAGGCTTTTAAGTTTTGTTTATTTGGGTCGTCAGACTGCATCTCACGTTTTTCATTAGCCAGAAAGGTTTCAAATGAAATCTGATCTGTTTCCGATGAGCGTTTTTTAATTCGTTGATATCGGGTTTCTGCTTTAGCGTCCACGGCGAAAAGATAAAAATTACCTTTTTGTTTTAATACGTCTACCTCTCCGGGTGTGCGAATGCTTTCAATAACGCAGTCTGTGCCGGTTTTTGCAGCTTTTTCATACAATTGCTCTGCAATATAAGCAGGCGAATGATTTGCACGCAATTCGTTCGCTACCGAGGTTAAACTGTCCCTGTTGAGTTCCATCCCACGGCGTTTGACTTCTTCCGTCAGGAAGTCACGAACAGAAAAATGAGAGAACTGCTCTTCATTTACCAGATACTCTACAATAGTTCCTTTTCCCGCTCCAAGCGTTCCTGTTATGCCAATTATAATCATAGATACCGGTTTTCCTGTTTTAGATTATCGATCCATTTTGGGTCATTGTCGGTTGGAATGAATGTATTAAGTTGCTCCAGTATTTCCGGAACCTTATCACTGACAAGAATATTTTCCCTGTGAACCGGTTTGATGAATTGTTCTTTAACACCTTTGTTCATCATTGCTACCAGCTCATCAAAATATCCGTTGACATTAAGCAGTGCTGTCGGGATTTTAAGGTAACCAAGTTGCAGCAGGGTGGCTATCTCAAAAAATTCATCCAACGTGCCAAATCCACCCGGAAGCGCAATAAAAGCATCGGATAACTCAATCATTTTGGTCTTCCGTTGCATAAGGTTGTCTACCTGATGCATTTCACTAACCCCGGGATGTGCAAGTTCCTTTTCCAGTAAAGAAGTAGGTATAACCCCGATTACTTTTCCTTTATTTTCCAGAACAGCATCGGCAATGGCGCCCATCATTCCGATGTTGCCACCACCATAAACCATAGTAATATTGTTTTTGGCCAGCAAATATCCTAATTCTACAGCCGCTTGTTTATAAGCCGGATTTTTTCCGATGGATGAGCCACAAAAAACAGAGATGGATTTTATCATAGGTGATTATATTTTAAGTCAATAATATTCTATGCAAAAATAGAAAAGAATGAGTTCTTTAATCGTTTTTTATAGACATCTTTTATTGGTCACAATTAATTTAGAAAAGATGTAGCAGGTTAAAGTCATTGGTCGTCATTTTATCTAATGCTGAGTCAGGATGCGACCAGAATGTAACTGTTGCAAAAGCCCTGAATAAAATGGTGTTAGATAAAGCTAAGCAAAAAGATGCGCAAAGCAAAAATACAAAAGGCTTTCTTGATATAGCATATATATCGCAGAGCAAATGACCTGAAAATTAATGCAGGATAGAGAAGAAATCCCCGGTAGTTTTTTTACTTTTGTACCTCTTTTTATAATGAGTAAAATCTGTAATTCAAAAATCAAATGGGACTTCTATATCCGTTTAAATTTCAACCGGTCTTTAAAGAAAAGATATGGGGAGGAAGCAAAATCAGAGAACAGTTAAATATGCCTGATGCTCCGGGCATGCAATGTGGGGAAGCCTGGGTTCTTTCCGGAGTTCCGGGGAGCGAGTCGGTGGTGACCAATGGTTCAATGAAAGGAAATACGTTGAACGAATTGGTTGAAGTATTTATGGGAGATCTGGTTGGAGATCAGAATTTCCATGAATATGGCGAGGTTTTTCCTGTACTGATCAAATTTATTGACGCCAATGACTGGCTTTCAATTCAGGTACATCCGGATGATGAATTAGCTGCAAAGCGGCACAAATCCTTTGGTAAGACAGAGATGTGGTATGTGATTCAGGCGGAGCCGGGAAGTCAGCTGATAAGCGGATTTAAACATGAGGTGGATAAGCAAACGTTTATGGAAAGTGTGGAAAATGACACCTTAAAACCTTTGTTGAATTTTGAAGAGGTGAATGCCGGCGATGTCTTTTACATTCCGGCCGGACGCGTGCATGCGCTTGGGCCCGGGATTTTACTTGCTGAAATCCAGCAAACATCGGATATTACCTACCGGATTTATGACTGGAATCGGTTGGATGTAAGCGGACTTCCCCGCGAGCTACATACTGAACAGGCTATTTCCGCTATTGATTTTTCTGTGGAAGAAAATTATAAAACAGAATATGAAGCGGAAGAAAATGCTTCTAATACGTTGATCAGCACAAAGAAGTTTTCAACTAAGCTGGTGAAGCTTAACCAGGGAATGCGAAAAAATTATGAAGAGTTGGATTCTTTTGTAGCCTATATCTGTATTGAAGGAAATATGAAAATAAATGTAGAGGACAATGAAACACTGGTTATCAATAAAGGTGAAACAGTTTTGATCCCCAATGCATTGAATAAAGTTGAGATTTATCCTCAACCAAATGTTCAATTCCTGGAAGTGTTTGTGTAACTTCATAGGAACCGGATTTTGAATAATTACCACAAAAATGTTGAAATAAGCCAATCAATTTCAAGTGTAAATGGCTGATATTTGCATTTTTTTATCTTTGCAAAAATTTTAATTCGATGGAAAGAGTATTGACAGAACAAGAGCAGGTAAGACATAATGCACTAAAACAGCTGAAAGAGTTAGGTATTGATCCTTATCCGGCTGAGACGTACAACATAGATACCACAAGCGCAGATATAAAACAGAATTTCTCTGAAGAAGATAAAGACCGGTTTGCAAATATATCCCTGGCAGGTCGTATCATGAGCCGCCGCATCATGGGTAAGGCTTCTTTTGCGGAATTACAGGATAGTGAAGGACGCATTCAGGTTTATTTTAAACGTGATGATATTTGTCCGGGAGAAGATAAAACCATGTACAACCAGGTTTTCAAAAAGCTTCTGGACATAGGCGATATTATTGGCATAAATGGCGATGTGTTTGTCACCCAAATGGGGGAGATCACGGTTCATGTGAAAAGTTTTAAGGTGCTTGCCAAATCTTTACGGCCCTTACCGGTAGTAAAAGAAAAAGACGGCAAAACCTATGATGCCTTTACTGATAATGAGCAGCGCTATCGTCAACGTTATCTGGATCTGATTGTCAATCCGCAGGTGCGGAAGACCTTTGTTAAGCGTTCGCAGATGATTAATTCCATGCGATCCTTTTTAAATAACAAAGGATATCTGGAAGTAGAAACTCCGATTCTGCAGCCAATATACGGAGGGGCTGCTGCCAAACCTTTTAAAACACATCATAATGCCCTGGATATGACGTTATATCTAAGGATTGCTAATGAATTATATTTGAAAAAATTGATTGTGGGGGGCTATGATGGTGTTTTTGAGTTTGCAAAAGACTTCCGGAATGAAGGAATGAGTCGTTTCCATAATCCGGAATTTACGCAAGTGGAACTTTATGTCGCTTACAAAGATTATAAATGGATGATGGATCTGGTTGAGAAAATGGTGGAAAAAGTGACACAGGACCTTCACGGGACGACCAAAATTCAGGTGGGCGAAAATTTAATAGATTTCAAGCGTCCCTGGAAACGGTATACCATGTATGAGTCTATTGAAGCCTATACCGGTATTGATATTTCTGAGTTTGATGAAGAACAACTCAAAAAAACAGCCAAAGAGTTAAATATAGTGATCGATGACACAATGGGTAAAGGCAAGCTTATTGATGAGATTTTCGGAGAAACAGTGGAAGGTAATCTTATTCAGCCAACTTTCATCACCGATTATCCCATTGAAATGTCACCGCTGGCTAAAAAACACCCGGAACACGAAGGTCTTGTAGAAAGATTTGAAGCGATTTGTAACGGAAAAGAAATATGCAATGCTTTCTCTGAGTTGAACGATCCGGTGGATCAGCGTGAACGTTTTGAAAAACAACTGGAGCTTGGTAAGCGTGGTGACGATGAAGCTATGGTGTTGGATGAAGACTTTTTGAAAGCACTGGAATTCGGAATGCCGCCTACAGCAGGGTTAGGTATTGGCATAGACCGGTTGGCTATGGTAATGACCAATTCCAATTCGATACAGGATGTATTATTCTTTCCACAAATGAAACCCGAAGAAAAACCGGCCCTTGATGATGATGAAAAATTTGTGGAAAAAGGTGTTCCGCAGGAATGGGTGCAGGTACTGAGAAAAAAAGGCATTCAGACAGTAGAAGAATTGCAAAACCACGATCCCAACAAGCTACATAATGATATATGCGGGCTGAAGAAGAAAATGAAACTGGATTTGAAAAATCCTTCTCCGGAAGAAGTACGTCAATGGATAAATTAATGGCAGGATTATTGAATGAGCAAAATATAATATTAAACCAACACAATAAATTATGATGACAAAACCCTTGATGACAATTTTAGCTGTCTTTTTATTTATGCTAACAGCTAATGCACCGTTAACAGCTCAGGATTCCAACCCAGCGGAAAAGGCACAAAAAGCTGCTGAAGCATACAACTGGGCAATAAAGAATTATAAAAACAACATTAATGAGGCAATAGACTCCCTGGAGCGATTTGAAAAAGCCGCTAAAATGCTTTTAGAAGATGAAAAGATCGAAGGGAAGCTTAGAGAGCAGATCGAAGAACTTCACGTTAAAGCCAAAAGATACATCCCGATTTTTTACCGGAAATCAGCAACAAAATATTATAAGCAGATGCGTACCGATATGGCTATTGACCGCTTTAAGGAAGCGATGGAAGTAGCCAAAAAATTTGAAGACGAGAAAACACTCGAAAAGGCAAAGAATTTGCTTCCGAAATTGTATTATAAATCCGGAACAGATGCCATGGGTATGATGGATTATCAGAAAGCTATCGATATGTTTAAAAAAGCCGCTGAGTATGATTCAACCTGGGCAAAAGCTTATCTGAAAAAAGCCGAGGCTTATAATAAGTCAGATAATGACGCGAAAATGATAGCGGCTATTAAAGAAACAATTGAGGTAGCTAAGAAAACGGATGATCAGAAAATATTGGATCGTGCTATCCGAATGGGGCAAAATTATTATTGGAGAAAAGGAGCCAATGCAATCTCTAACTCTGAGAATGAAATAGCCCTTGAAAACTTCAAAAAAGCATTAGATTTCAATGAAAATGATGGGTATGCGTATTATTATACTGCCCTGGCAAAGAACAAGTTGTTTAAATATGATGCGGCTATTGAAGATGGCAAAAAAGCTTTAGAGCTTCTGGATAAAGAAGAGGACAAAGAACAAGTTGCCATGGTGCACCTGCAGATGGGTATTGCCTTTGCCAGCCTCGGCAAAAAAGAGAAAGGTTGTGAATACCTGGAAAAAGCTGAATATGGTAAAACAGCTACAAAAGCAAGAAAAGAACAGGATTCCTTTGAATGTGAATAAGAAAGGTTGAAATAGAACTACAAAAAAAGCGATGTGAACCCACATCGCTTTTTTATTTTCTTGCCTGTATTATTTGGATAATGCAGGCTGTTATATTTTTCCCCTATTCTTTTGATTTATCATCTTCAGTGTCATTATCACTGTCATCATTTGCATCTTTTGCGCTATGCAGATCGCTGGTCCAGTCATAATTATATAACCCTTCTTTCAGGCGCTGCATTTTTTCTTCTTCTGAGAGCTTTTCAAATTTTTCTTTTTCTTTCTTTAATTCTTCTTCTTTCTTACGTTTTTCTTCTTGTACTTTTTCCTGATAGGCGTTTACTTTTTTCTCTTTCAGGAAGGGTTTCGCCACGTTCGGGAATAATTCAAGCAGGAGCTCTTCTTTTTCGCCTTCTGCTAATTTCCTGCCCCCTGCATCATCTAGTTTTGGGTTTTCTTGTGGTTCATAAGTTGATTCATCATATGGAATTTCTTCCCGCACTCCGGCTATTTTTTCCCTGAAGGAAGGGTCTATGGGAATTGGTGTTTTACCATAAGTCCCTTTTACCAATTCACGGAATTGATTGGATACATTGGTATAATAAGGATTTCCGGAATTCTCGTCTATAACGCAGTTCACAGCCTGCACGCCAACGATTTGACTGGTTGGTGTTACCAATGGAGGGCAACCGGCACGAACGCGTACTAACGGAACAAGTTCCAAAACCCGGTCGAGCTTGTCTTCCATTTTTAATTGCTTAAGCTGCGACAACATATTGGTATACATACCGCCGGGTATTTCGGCATTTTTTACGTTCTCATTAGCCGGAGGAAAATTGAAATACTCTTCGATCAGTTGAGTTGTTTCAATTAACTTTTCCTCATCTCCCTTTTTCGCCAGTTCAATAGATTTATCAAAAAGATCATTTATTTCCTTAGGTAGCTCGTCCTTGTCAGGGTCGAAGCTTTTCGGGAACATTTTGTAGCTGTCATATTCCGAAAGCTCTTCCCGTGTAGCTTTCAATTTCTCATCGATTCGCTTAACAGCTTTCATGTCCACATCTATTTCAATGCCCAGCTTATCGGCAAACACTTTAATCACTTCAAACGGTGGAGCTGCCGGGCCTCCGGAAAAGCTCATAATGGCAGTGTCAATAATATCAGCACCGTTCATCATAGCCATTAGCGTTGATGATATGCCGTAACCCGGTGTGCAATGAGTATGGAAATCTACCGGAATAGATAGTTCCTGCTTGAAGCGTTTAAATAACTCTGCCGTCTTTAAGGGCGGAATTAATCCGGCCATATCTTTTAAAGTAATCATATCGGCTCCCAGCTTCTCAAGCTGTTTAGCCTTATCCAAAAAGTAATCCAGCGTAAAAATGTTTGAGGGCAAAATCTTTCCCTGCAGCAATGCCTTTAATTTCTCTTTTGTTGAATATTTTGGATCTACCGTATAGCAGACGGCACAATCTGCCAAACCTCCATTTTGCTGGACGTAGGTTATCGTGCTTTTCATATTATTGACATCATTAAGCGCATCAAAAATGCGCATGATGCCAATACCTGATTGTACGGCCTGCCTGTTAAATCCTTCGATGACTTTTTCAGGATAAGGATTGTACCCGAATAAGTTCCTTCCACGTGAAAGTGCCGTTAATAAGGAAGTATCACCAACTCCTCTTTTGATACTTTCAAGCCGTTCCCATGGATCTTCTTTCAAAAATCGCATAACAGAATCCGGAACAGCTCCGCCCCATACTTCCATCGCATAGAAACCAGCCTCCTTATAATCGTCGAGCACATTCTCTACCTGATGCTGTTTCATCCGGGTTGCAAATAATGACTGTTGGCCGTCTCTTAAAGTTACATCTCTTATTTTTAGTTTTTTATCCATGGCAATGTTGTTGACAGTTTGTAAGGTGCAAAAATTATAAAAATATTTTATCTTTTCACAAATATTTTGATTAAATTACCCAATATGTTATTCCGTAATTTTAGATTTATAATTATCTTCGTGCAATTAAATTGTAAAGTAAACACTAAACTATAAACCGATGTTTAAAAAAGTAATATTTATTTCAATGGCTCTGCTTTTTGCAGGCCTTTCTTCCTGCAACATGCAGGGAAACAAAGAAAAGAAAGAAGAAAAATCCGCTGAAAAAGCCGAAAAAGAACGTTTAGGCCTTGTCCCTGAAGAAGGAGATTTTCACCTGAAAGAAGACGTGGATATTGATCAGCGGTTAGCCAAATACGAAGAAGTAGAGCTTACTGCTGATATCAGTCACCTTACAGATAACGAAAAAAAGGTGTTGTCTTTGATGTTTGATGCAGCAAAGATCATGGAAGAGCTTTTCTGGAGACAGGCTCTGGGCGATAAAGAAAGTTTTATGAATCGCCTGCAAAATGATAAAGCAAAAGAATTTGCCAAAATTAATTATGGCCCCTGGGACCGCCTGGAGAATAATGAGTCATTTATCAAAGAATTTGGAAAGAAACCGGAAGGAGCTAATTTCTATCCGGCTGATATGACAAAACAGGAATTTGAAGCCCTGGACAATGAAGACAAGTCCAGTCTTTATACCTTAATACGTCGTGATGAAAACGATTCTCTGAAAGTAGTATGGTATCACGAAGCGTATAAATCAAAGCTGGAAGAAGCATCAAAAATATTGAAAAATGCAGCTAAAGTAGCTGATAATAAAGGATTGAAAAAATATCTGAACTTGCGTGCAAAAGCGCTTGTAACCAGTGACTATTTAGAAAGTGATATGGCATGGATGGATATGAAAGATGCTAGCCTGGATTTAGTTTATGGCCCGATTGAAAACTATGAAGACGGACTGTTTGGATACAAAGCCGCCTTTGAAGCTTTTGTATTAGTCAAAGACAAAGACTGGAGTCAGAAACTGACAAGATTTGCAGAATATTTACCCGAAATGCAAAAGAACCTGCCTGTGGATGAAAAATACAAACAGGATGAAATTGGTTCTGATGCGGATTTAAATGCTTACGAAGTAGTTTATTATGCAGGTGACTGTAATGCCGGTAGCAAAACAATTGCTATTAACCTGCCGAATGATGAAAGAGTGCAACAAGAAAAAGGGTCACGCAAGCTGCAGCTGAAAAATGCCATGAAAGCAAAGTTTGACAAAATTCTTATGCCTATTACCCAAGAGCTGATCGTGGAAGAACAGCGTAAGTATATCACCTTTGATGCATTTTTCCAGAATACAATGTTTCATGAAGTAGCTCATGGTATGGGCGTTAAAAATACAGTCAATGACAAAGGAACTGTACGTAAAGCCCTGAAAGAACAATATTCAGCTATAGAAGAAGGAAAAGCCGATATCATGGGACTTTATCTGGTTCAGCAATTCCATAACAAAGGTGAACTGGAAGGAGATCTCAAAGCTAATTATATGACCTTTGTTGCTTCTATTTTTCGCTCTATCCGTTTTGGTACTGCAAGTGCTCACGGAAAAGCCAATATGGTTCGCTTTAATTATCTGATCGACCAGGGTGCACTGGTTCGCACTGAGAATGGCCAGTATCGCATCAATTTCGAAAAACTGGAAAAAGCAATGGTAGACTTGCTAAACACAATTATCGTTATTCAGGGAGATGGCGATTATGACCGTGCTAAAAATATGATCGAAGAAATGGGTATGGTTAAAGATAAATTAGCCAAAGACCTAAAGTCTCTTGAAAAAGCCAATATTCCCGTTGATATTGTATATGATCAGGGAAAAAGTAATCTTGGCCTGAACCAATAAAAAATTTCTTTGTTGATTTGGCAGACCTTAGTAAGTTCTATGGTCTGCCTTTTTTTATCTTTATCTTTGCTTTGTGATTACAGAACAGGGTAGAGTAAAAGGTAAATTACCTGATAATTAATTTGAAAACTATGAAGAAGATTAGCGTTACTTTATTATTCCTCTTGTTGCTGGGTTTTATATCAGCTCAGCAATTCGATTTTGATGACCAATCGCGCATAAACAGGATAAAAACTGATGTTGAACTTTTGGCATCTGATTCTATACTGGGCCGCGAAGCCGGCACAAAAGGTGAAATCATGGCAATGAATTATCTGGCGCAGGAGTTTAAGAAGATGGAGCTAAAACCCATAATGAAAGACAATACATATTTTCAGGAATTTGAGTTTATTGCCGGTGCCACCTACCAAGACGGCACATCATTGATCGTAGGGGATAATGTGCTAAAGCCGGGTGAAGATTTTTATCCCTTATCTTTTTCAGCCTCGAAATCTGCCAAAGCCGAATTAATTAACATTGGTTATGGATTAGAAACAAAAGATCAGCAAACCAACGACTACTACGGAAGAGATGAACTCGAAGGGAATATATTTTTAATGGAACTTTCTGTTCCGGGAGGTGCTACTCATTATGAGGATTACGCTGAAGAAGCAAACATCAAGCAAAAGATTAAAACAGCAGAGAAACACGGTGCAAGTGGCATTGTAATCGTCAATAATGATAAACATATGCGTGATCCTGAAAAGAAGATTTCTTTACGAGAAATTAAAGCTGATATCCCTGTGGTTTTTGTTAAAGGGGATGCCGGAAGAGCTATAAAGCAGGATATTGGGAAACAGGTAAAGTTGAATGTCAATATTCGCAAAATCCGCAAGGAAGCCTATAATGTTGTTGGTTTGATCAATAATGATGCCCCTTATACAGTTGTTTTGGGCGCTCACTATGATCATTTGGGCATGGGAGGACCTTCCTCGCGCTATGTAGGTCCGCCTAAAGTGCATAACGGCGCTGATGACAATGCATCCGGTGTTGCTATGATCTTAGAGTTAGCGCGGAAACTGAAATCAAACGAAAACAAAAATTTGAATTTCCTGATCCTTGCTTTTTCAGCGGAAGAGCATGGCCTGGTAGGCTCGTCGCATTTTGTACAAAGCACGGCTTACAAGAAAGACAAGATAACTGCCATGTTGAATTTTGATATGGTAGGAAGAATGGAAGAAAATAAACTACACATTAGCGGAACAGGAACTTCACCTGCATGGAAAGACCTTATCGGGCAATCCAATGATCATGATTTTAATATTAAAACCAGTGAACCCGGTACGGGAGGCTCTGATCAGATGAATTTTTATCTTGATAGTATTCCTGTCCTCTTTTATTTTACCGGAATTCACGATGATTATCATAAACCTTCGGATGATGCCGACAAGCTGAATTATGCTTCTATGCTGAAAATTAATGAAACAATAGAGCAACTTATTTCGGAAATGCCCCATCAGGAAAAACTAAAGTATAATAAAACGGAAAGTGACAAGTCAAAGCGCAGACCAGCGGACTTTTCTGTTACCTTAGGCGTTATGCCCGATCATTCTTTTGATGGAAAAGGAATGCGTATCGCCAATGTTATTCAGGGCAGAGTATCGGAAGAATCCGGATTGAAAGATGGTGATATTGTTATTCAAATGGGAGAACATGAAATTAAAGATATGATGTCCTACATGAAAGCATTATCAGAGTTTGAAAAAGGAAGTAAAACAACGGTTAAGATCAAACGAGGAAATAAAATTTTGGAAAAACAGGTGCAATTTAAGTAATCCTTTGTTTCTTTGCACCTTCAAATAATGTTAAATAAAGAGAACCATATCGCCGTTTTAGGAGGAGGTAGCTGGGGTACAGCCTTGGTTAAGCTGCTTTCTGAAAACACAAAAAACCTTCATTGGTGGATGCGCTCCGCCAAAACGATCAACCATATCAAAGAATATGGAAAGAATCCCGATTATTTGCCATATGCCGAATTAGATAAAGATATTGATGTTTCGGATAATATCAATGAAGTTATCCGGAAATCGGATGTAGTTGTCATTGCTATTCCTTCGGCTTTTTTGAAAAGTTCCGTAATCCGGGTTAAACCAGAAGTGTTGCAGAAGAAAAAATTCTTTTCTGCAGTAAAAGGAATTATTCCCGGACAGATATCAACCGTCACGGAGCTACTGAATAAGTATTTTGATATACCCCTCGATCATTTGGGCGTTATTTCAGGACCTTGCCATTCAGAAGAGGTAGCTATGGAGAAATTATCATTTCTAACTATAGGTACTTATAACAAGGAGCTGGCCGAATTCATGAAAACCATGTTGTCATCCTGGTTTATGAAGATTACGCTTTCGGATGATGTGCGGGGAATTGAATATGCCTCAATATTGAAAAATGTCGTTGCCATTGCCTCCGGAATTAGTCTGGGATTAGGATATGGCGATAATTTTCAGTCGGTTTTGATTACCAATGCCGTGCGGGAAATGAAAACATTTTTGAAGACAATGGACTGTAACGGAAGGGAAATAGAATATTCCGTATATTTGGGTGATGTTATGGTAACGGCCTATTCTAAGTTTTCAAGAAATCGTATGTTGGGGACTATGCTGGGGAAAGGATACACGTTAAAAGCTTCACTTACGGAGATGAAAATGGTTGCAGAAGGGTATTATGCTGTAGATAGCTTAATGAAAATTGCTAATGCTAAGAATCTACATCTGCCTGTTATGGAGGCTGTACATAATATTATTTATAAAGGCAACAGTGCTGAAGATGAATTTGTAAAGTTATCAGACCATTTGTCATAAGATTTTATTGTAAAAATTTCTTATGGGGAAATAATTTTTACAAATAATTAACGATTCTGATATATATAAAATACAAAACCGGAAATTTAAAAGATAAAATCGAAACCCAAAAAATTGCGGAAAAATCGATCAATTGGAAATCAATATTTAATAAATAAAACAAACAATAAATTATGAAACCTCCATGTTTGCCTTAAACACGCAATCATACGGCTAAATTTAAGCTATAGCATGGGGCTCCATAGTACCATTAAAAACAATTAGAAATATGAAACGATTATTCACATTACTGTTCGTAGCGTTACTGTTTAGTAGTAATTCTTATGCAGTTAATCCACCTGATGAAGGCATGTGGCTGCCAATGTTTATTGAGCGGTTGAATTATGTTGACATGCAGGAAGAAGGGCTTCAGTTAACTCCTGAAGAGCTCTATAGCATTAATAACTCAAGCCTTAAAGATGCCATTGTAGGTTTGGCAAGTGGAAGCGCTCCGGAAGGATTTTTCTGTACTGCTGAAGTTGTATCGGATAAAGGACTTTTACTTACGAACCATCATTGTGCGTATAGTAAGATCCAGGAACATTCTTCCGTAGAAAATGATTACCTGACAGATGGTTTTTGGGCAAAATCCCTGAAAGAAGAGTTGAAAAATGAAAATCTCACTGCTTCATTTCTGGTTCGCATGGATGACGTAACAGAAGAGGTTATGGATGAAATAGAGCCCGATATGAGCGAAAGTGAGCGTGCAAATGCTATCAACAAAGTCAGTAAAAGGTTGAAAAAGGAAAATTCCGAGAAAGGAAAATATGATGTTACAGTAAAAAGTTTCTTTTCCGGCAATGAGTTTTATATGTTCATCTATGAAACATATAAAGATGTGCGTCTGGTGGGAGCTCCGCCTTCAGGTGTTGGTAAATTTGGTGGCGACACCGATAACTGGATGTGGCCAAGGCATACAGGCGATTTTGCCATGTTCCGCGTATACACTGCTCCCGACGGAAGTCCGGCAAAATATTCTGAAGAGAATGTTCCGATGAAACCCAAACATCATTTGCCGATTTCTATCAAAGGTGTCGAAGAAGGAGATTTTGCAATGATCTGGGGTTATCCCGGAGGAACGCAACGCTACCTTACTTCATGGGGTGTGCAGGATGCTGTGAAAAAAACAAGCCCTACCGTAGTTAAAGTACGTGATAGAAAACTCGATATCATGCGCAAAGCCATGAATGAAGATAAAGAGATTGATATCATGTATGCGGCCAAATATGCTCAGATAGCAAATGGCTGGAAGTATTACAGAGGTCAGATGAAAGGTATTAAAGACCTGAATGTGTATGAGAAGAAGAAGGAACTGGAAAAAGATTTTACCAATTGGGTGAATAATAAAGAAAGCCGGAAAGATAAATATGGTGAAGCTTTAGATCTTATCGAAGAAGGATATAACATGAAAGATACGATTCTTATCCCTCAGAAATATTATGAAGAAGCTATCCTTCAGGGAGGTTCTTTTGTTATGAATTCTTTCCAGTATTTTGGGCTTTATTCCCGGTTGAAAAAATATCATGAGCAGGATAAAATTGGGTGGAAACTTTGGAAGGTCTTTGAAGAATCCTCTAAGGATACTGCTTTAGTCAATTCTATTGCAAGGGATTTAAAAGCTTCAATAGACGGTCAGTTTGAAGATTATAGCAAAGAGCTGGATCAGGAAGTTTTTACAGCCTTATTGAAAATGTTTTATGAAAATGTCGATAAAACGTACCATCCTGATATTTTAAGCAAGATCGAAGAAGAATTTGATGGTAGTGTTAAAGCTTATGCAGATCATATCTATGATAATTCGCTTTTCGTGAAAAAAGAGCGCCTTTCCAATTTCCTTGATAATCCTCAATATAAAACTATTGAAGATGATCCGGGATTAATGTTTACTCAGTCGGCTATTCAGCAGTTTCGCAATCTGCTTGGTACGGTTCGCAAGGCCAATTCAAAAATTGAGCATGGAAAACGCCTTTTTGTTGCCGGCTTGAGAGAAATGAATCCCGACAAAAAATATTATCCTAATGCCAACTCAACGATGCGTGTTACCTATGGTACGGTAGAAAGTTATTTCCCGAGAGATGCAGTGCATTATGATTATTATACTACACTTGAAGGTGTTATTGAAAAATATAATCCTGATGAGAAAGAATTTAACGCACCGGATAAACTGCTTGAACTTTACGAAAATAAAAATTACGGACGTTATGCGCGTGAAGACGGCACAATGCCTGTAGCTTTTATCACAGATAATGATATCACAGGTGGTAATTCCGGTAGCCCTGTCTTGAACGGGAAAGGACATCTAATTGGTACCGCTTTTGACGGAAACTGGGAAGCTATGAGTGGAGATATCGCTTTTGAGCCCGAAGTACAGCGCACCATTAATGTTGACGCCCGCTATATTCTTTTCATTATTGAAAAGTTAGGCGGAGCCGATAATTTAATTGAAGAAATGACAATTATTGAATAAGCAAAAACGAATAAGTGCTTATAAAAATAAAGGCTACCTTATTAAGGTGGCCTTTTTTTTTGTGTGCGCCTGTTTCTCTTACCAAAAATTTAATCTGAACTAAGATGTGCCGGAAAAGAAAAGTCATTATTGCATCAGGTGCCGGGAGCATGAGGTCATTAAAAGCCAACACAGTAGATTTTGAGCTAAAGACGAACCTGATTATGGTATGTAGTAAAGAATAATTTTTTGCTAAAAACCTAAGGTCGTGTATGTTTTAAATCGTTCACTCTTATAAAATACAATCGGTATCAAGTTAATTTAATGTTTTTCAGTCGATCTTAACTAATTGAATATATACAACAGGGTAATTCAAATTAAAGTCAAAGGATGACTTAATCTTAGCTCAATATGTGCCTGATTATATGTTTAAAGCCTGACATAAAAAAAAGCCGTCTCCGGAAAGAGACAGCTTTTTTATTATGAAAATGGCTTTTTAGACTTTGTCCATTATGGACAAACACTATTTAGTGTCTGTCTATAAAGTCGAGTGTTTGATTCAGAATGTTCGAGATCAAGGCGTGCGAAAATTTTAAACCGCAGTATACTAGCGTATATGAGGATTTAAAATTTGAGCAACAACGCAGATATCGGACATTATG
>JAIPBW010000103.1 GCA_021738505.1 Bacteroidales bacterium
AAACTGACATCAACGCTAAGCACACAGGACTGTCGCCATAGAGCACGAATATGAAATTTTAACTTTCTTAGCGTTCTTCTGCAGCAAAAAACATAAACAATTGAATGTGAACAATTAGTAAAAAAATAAACATATGAAATTTCCCGTTTACATGCAGCGAAAATGTTTTACGGCAATGATAATCCCTTTATTATTGCCGAATACGACTCGATCAAAAGGAAATACTTACCGTAGCAGAATAACAGAGCCTTTTAATTGACGACTGTTTCCGTTTTTGGAGGTAAATTCTAAAATATAAACATAGGTCCCGACCGGGGCTTTCTCTCCGTCGACTCTTCCGTCCCAGCCTTCGGAAGGCTCTTTGCTGTGAAAAATCTCCTTTCCGTATCGATTGTAAATCCGGAAGTGATAATCTGACACATCAACGTAAACATTAAACGGTTTAAAAATAGGGTTTCTTCCACCTGGTGTAAAGGCATTTGGGATATAAATTTTTGACTCCTGGCGAATAAGAATCCGGTTTGACAAGCTGGAGTCCTGATTACCAAATGAATTCACATTACTTTCACGTGCCTTTATATAATAGTAAAAATCGCCTGTTGTAGGATAAAGAGCAGAAACATCATCGTCATAACTGCCTCCGTTATAAAACAAATCAGTTGCAACAGACTGAAAATCTGCTTCCTCTTTTTCGCGACGATATACATCATACTTAGAAGGCAAACCTTCCCAGCCATCAAACTCATTCCATAGCAAACGATTTTTCATAAATTCGATATTTGCCTTCTCCAACAAAATATTATTAACCACATTGGATTTCGTTGTCTCCTGTCCGCAACTATCGGTTGCAAAAGCCTGATAATAATAAACAACACTATCACTTAACGCGGTTTTATCCTGATAATCAAACTCACCCGTACCATTCCATGGGATTGTATCTATAGCAGTGTAATTCGATGCAATTTGTTGCGAACGATAAATAGTAATTCCCTTTACAACATTATTTGAGTCAACAATTCCGCGTAATTTAATTGCTCCATTGCTATGACTGACTGAGGCAGACGAAAGATAAATAAACTCCGGTCCGGGAGGCATGGTATAATAAAAACATTGCTCACAAGTAGATGAGGTTCTATTTCCCTGATAGTTATAGGCCCGGACATAATAGCAATACTTCGTACTGTCAGTGAGGTTACTATCAACCAATTGCGTCTGGCCGGACGGCAGCACATCTAAAACCTGATAATTTCCACCATTAGTACTTCTATAAACTCTATACTCTTTTAAAGAGTCTTTCATATTGATGTACTCATTCCAGCTTAGTTCCGCTTTCAAATCACATACACTATAATCCAGATCAAGCACGATATTTTGATGGTTCTTTCCGGAAGAACTTGTATTCCAACAGCTATCAAAAGCAAGCACATTATATAACTCCTGATCCGTGCACCCGTCGGACGATGTATCAATAAAATGATTATTTGTTACTCCGTAAAGTGTATCCAGGGGCGTCCAAAGGTTATTTATTTTTTTGTAGATAATGTATCCCCAGGTATCTTCTATGGAATTTTTATTCCAGCTGACATTGATCCCGTCAGCCAGAACAGAAACACTGTCAATTTCAGGGGTGTTCGGGGATGTTTTGTCTTCAAATGTACCTCCGTCAATATCCGATTGTGAAATACAGAAAGAAGATTCCGGAAGTCTTATTTGATAAGAGACTTCTCCCTGGCAAACCGTAATAGTATCTGTATAATTCAATGATTGCACTGAGTCTTCCAATTTCCATGCGGAATTGTTTTGCTTTTTATAGATATGGAAATACGGAAGTCCTGATGAATTTTGGAAACCGGGGGCATTCCATGAAAGTTGTGCCAAACCACTGGAGGTACCCGGATTAGTAACATCCAGATCAATCGTTTGGAATGTGTCGCCGGGGACCTCGAAATACGTTGCCGGTTGCACTTCGGATACCGTACTTATATAGTAATAACTACCGGGAATTGCCTGGGCTGATATATCCTGAGATGTGTTTATTGAACGATTCCAGATCGTATCAACCAAATTAAAAACGCCTGATGCATTTTGATTACGATACAAAATATAACAATGAAATGAAGCTGTCGGATCCGGCACTGTTGCCCAATAGGCATCAACATGACCGGTATCCTGCATAGACAAGCATTTCATTTCAGGAGACGGCAATGTATCGCCAATAAGTTTTTGGGACTTTAATTCAGCAGGAGCAAGCGCTGTCGCGTTGTTCCTGAAAGCTGCATGCAGCAATAGAACAAGCAATAGATACACAAAAAGTAGTACAAAGCGCTTACCATTCATTAGTATATTTTTACAATTTTCCGGATACAACTTCGGTGATGCGATCAAAAGTTAAATATTTGTCAGCCAATTCTTTTATACGATCACTATCAATATTTCTTATTTTTTCAAGAAAAAGCGAATAATAATCAGCCGGTAATCCATGATCCGACAACTCTACAAAAGAGTCCAGTTTATCAAAATCTTTTTCTAATGAGCGAATAATCTTACCGGGCAGATAATTTTTTATAAGATTAATTTCTTCCTCACCTACTGCTGATTTTTTTAATACCTCTACTTCTTTATATATTTCCTCCAGAGCCTGTTTTGTATATTCGGCTCCCACTTCTGTTGCTATTAACCACATCCCGGTTTGCTGCGTACTAACAATCGCAGAACCTATTCCATAAGTAAATCCTTTTTCTTCTCTTAGATTTTTCATTAGTCGCGAACCAAAATAACCACCCAACAGTGTATTCAGTATTTTTAGTTCGATGAAGTCCTCATGGTTTCTGTTCCCTGTCTTCCAGCCCAACCTTATAGCAGATTGCACAGCATTTTTATGATAAACATGAAATTCCTTTCGTTCGTTTTCAGGGATCTCAGCTTTTGTAAAATGTTGCACCGCTTCACCTTTCAATGAATCCGTGATTTTACCAAGAGATTTCTGAGCTTTATCACGAGTGATCCCGGAAACGAATATTCGCATATATCCTCTGGGGACAACATCTTGATAATACTCCCGTATATCCTCTACATCAATTTGATGAAACGTATTATTATCTGTTTTATGTCCATAAGGATGGTTTACTCCAAACAACAAAGGTTTCATCTCATTTTGCGCTTCATAGGCCCTTTTTTGGATATTTGTTTTGAATTGGGCACGCATTTTATTGACTTGTTGCTTGAACTCCTTTTCCGGAAACATTGGATTATGGATTATATCTCCGACAAGCTCCACTAATGGCTGAAAATCTTTCTTCAAGCCGGTCAATTTAATAGAGATAAAGTCATGTTCTACAACGGGCATTAACGAAGCGCCGTAAAAATCAATGATTTGAGCAATTTGGTCGGAATTTTTACTTTTCGTCCCCTGCAAAAGCATCTTTGCTAAAAGCTGTGCTTGCAGAGGTTTTTTCTCCGCAGCAATACCTCCATTAATTCGTATAACCAACTTAAACAAATTGGATTCTCTTCCTTCTGTGTAATATACCGGAGTATCCCGGTACATTTTAAACATATCAAACTCCAAAGGCTTGACACTCCGAATCTGATGTATTTCGGGTGCTATTGAACGATTTACTTCCATGATTTTTCTGTTTGCTATCTAATTAACGTAAGAGTACCGCTCTTTGTTTTAGTTTCTCCTTCAACACCTGTATAAACAATGCGGTAAACATAAACTCCGGGAGAGGCAGGGCGGTTATTATAATATCCATCCCAGCCTTCATCAATATTCTGGGACTGGTATACTTTAACACCATTTTTATTCATGATTTGAATACGGAAATCTTCTATGGCCACGCCATAAACTTTAAATTTATCATTATAACCATCCGCATTGGGAGTGAAAGCGTTAGGCACATAAAGGACTCCACATTCTTTAATATCTACTTTAAAATCATGTATCACTTTTTGCTGCTCTGTTTTCCAAACAGTAACAGTATAATTCTTTGGCTGACTGGGTTGCACCGAGATCATACTATCCATGCTTCCATCAGACCACTGATAATGAACACCTCCGCTAGCCCAAAGCTTTACTTCTTCATCCGGACAAATAACTTTATCATCGGAGAAAGTAATCCTTTGCGATGTATCATTTTGCACAGCTGATGTTTCTCTCAATGATTCGTACACTGAGCCGGGAGAAGAGGTTTCCAGTTTCTGTTTGGCTTTTTGAAGCGCTAAGTTTGCTGATGATAATTTTGCTTTCCGGCGGCTTATCTGTTGAATATCTTCTAAATTATCTTTTTTACGGCCTTTCTGAGTATCCACATCAGCATCTGACTTATCTGATATTGTCTGTTCAGGCTGTTTTACTTCAGATTTCCCTTGAGCCGGTTTTGTATTCTCTGTTTCGGAAGAAACTTGCTTTTGCTTTTCTTGATCTTCCTCTTCTTCTTTAATGATTTTTTCAGGCTTTTCTTCCACCATTTCCTGCGAGGCCTTTTCAGGAGCTGGTTGAGTTGACTTGTCCTGATCGCTGAAAGCAAAGAAATAGACAGCAGCAGCTACAACGACAGCTCCAGCTGTTGCTAACCACCAATTTGAAATACCCGTAGACGGAGATGAAGGAATTTTAGATTCAATATTATTCCACACATGATCCGGTGGCACTTCCCGGTATCCGTCAAGTTTATCTTTAACAAATTCTCCTATATGATTGTAATCTTTCATTTTATTTATTTCTCTTGATCTTCCAGTAACCTACGAAGCATTTTGCGAGCTTTAAGCAACTGTGTCTTTGATGTATTTTCCGTAATGCCCAATTTAGCAGCTATTTCTTTATGCGAAAAACCTTCAATGTCAAACATATTAAAAACCGTTCTGTATCCTGGCGGCAGCTTCTGCACCAGAGCCATTATATCTTTGGCCTGCAAATCTGCATACATGTCTTTTGATGAAGGTAAAACATCAGAAATTTCATCTATATCCTGATGGTACAAACTCTTTAGGTTTGCCCTGTAATGATTTAAAGCCGTATTAACCATTATTCTTTTCATCCATCCTTCCAATGAACCTTCGAAACGAAATTTTTTAAGATTATCAAAGATCTTTATAAAACCATCCTGCAAAATATCCTCCGCACTTTGTCTGTCATGGCTATAGCGCATACACACAGCCATCAGTACCGGAGCATATTGATCAAACAATAACTTTTGATACTTCTTCTTTTTTTTGATACATCCCTTTATAATTTCCTTTTCAGAAGCCATTGTTTTCAAATATATGACAGATGATAAATCGAAAAGGTTGTCTTTGTATTGCAAATACGCATAAACTTTATTTTGCCTTGTAGAATAATGTATTTTGATTGGTTTCTGCAAATATCCGCTTACACTCTTTATGCAGTTGCTCAGGAGTTACTGATTTATAATAATCAATCTGTCTTTCATATAATTCAACATCCCCAAGAAGTTCATAAAAGGAAAGATTCATAGCCTTTTCCAAAACGCCGGTTTTTTCTTCTTCCATTCTCAGCAAGGCTTTATTTTGAGCTTTCTGTAATTCTTCTAACGGAATTTCTTTTGTTGTTATCTTCTTTAGCTCCTCATCAATACCTTGATTTGCTTTTTCAATATCCGCATCATCATTCACTTTCCCGGCAATAACAAGCAATCCCGGATCAATATCTCCGGATATATAAGCATCAAGCTGAGAAAATAACTCCTTGTTTTTCACCAGCTCTTGTTTTAAACGAGATGATTCTCCATTGGCAAGAATATCGGAAATTAAATCATGAATATAGTAATTTTCTGAAAGTCGATCAGCCATGTGGTATGTTCTGACAATCATTGAAGAAGGCACCTCCCGTTCAACCTCCTGAAACCGGGGCTCTTTTTGCTCAGGTTCCATGGGTAATGAACGTTCATAATGAACAGGTGCAGGCGAAATATCATCAAACCATTTTTTAACAAGCTGAAAAACTTTGTCTTCTTCCATGGGCGATGCAATAGCTAATACAGCATTATCCGGAGCATAAAACGCTGAATAAAAATCTAATGCAATATCGCGATCCACTTTTTCAATATGGGATATCTCTTTGCCGATCGTTGGCCATTTATAAGGATGCACTTTATAGCTCAGCTCTCGCGCTATTGACCAAACATCGCCATAAGGTTGATTCAAATACCTTTGTTTAAATTCTTCAATCACGACGCTTTTTTGAATATCCAGCTTTTCCTGCGTCAATTTCAAAGCCTTCATCCTGTCTGACTCAAGCCACAGTGCTGTTTCCAGGTTTACTGCCGGCAAAGTGATATAGTAATTGGTGATATCATTATTTGTAAAAGCATTATTCTCTCCACCGGCAACTTCCAATTCCCGGTCAAATACCGCTACATTTTCGGAACCTTCAAACATTAAATGTTCGAATAAATGTGCCAGGCCGGTAATAGACGGGTTTTCGTCTCTTGAACCAACATTATACATCAAATTTACAGCAGCAATATCGACTTGCTCATCCTTGTGAACTAATAATTTTAGTCCATTATCCAATTTATATCTTTTATACGGTATCATAATGCTATTTTATATTTGCAAAACTAATCATTCCCTTGTAATCATATGCCCATTCGTCATTGTTTTGCTTATTCTATAAACGATCAATGCCTTTTGTCGATGTTTCTTCTTCAACTTATACTTACAAATATATTACAAGAGTCTTAATTCTACATGGAGGTTGCCTGCAATTTCATTTATTTGATAAGTTAAAACAAACAAATTCAATCACAGTTCATCAGGGTTTCCATTCCTCACTTTTGCTCGATGATAAAAGTATTATTTACAATTCTAAAGATATTCATATGTTTAAAATTTTGTTCTGTGTTCCTTGTTCGTTGTTCCGTGTTGTGCTTGCCCCGCTTGTCCCATTGATTTTACTCCAATCAAACGGGATGAAACGCGACGGCTGGAGCTGTTTCACCGGGGTTCGCTTTTC